>JAGRDI010000157.1:0-6048 GCA_020432765.1 Anaerolineales bacterium
ATAAAGTTGATGACTGAAATGGGGCCGTCTTTTTTGTTGGAATCTGTGGAAGGGGGCGAACAGGTCGGCCGTTACTCGTTTGTGGGTGTGAATCCACGCGGTTTGGTGGCTTTGAACGGCCGTTCCGTCACTCATGCCACATCATTAGATTCAGCCGAAACACGCGACCTGGCTGATGGTGAAGATATTTTGGATGTGATTAAAGCGGAGCTCGCGCAATACATGCCGGCAGATTTGCCTGGTTTGCCACGTTTTAATGGCGGTGCTGTTGGCTACCTGGGTTATGATGTAGTGCGTTATTTTGAGCGTTTGCCGGAAACGGCCGAACATGTTCTAGACATACCTGATGCCATCTTCATGATCGCCGATACCCTGGTGGTTTTTGATCATGCACGTCATCGTTTGGTTATTCTGTCGAATGCACATGTAGACGAGGGCGCAGATGTTGAAAGGGCATATTTTAATGCGATTCAACGAGTTGAACGCGTGAGTGAGAAGTTGTTACGGCCGTTGCCTGCCATCCCCCAGCAGCGCTGGGGCGCAAACAAGCACAAAAATGGCACACTCAATGCCAATATGAATCAAGCACGGTACGAAGAAATCGTTGCCCAGGCCAAAGAGCATATTGCCGCCGGTGACATTTTCCAGGTCGTACTCAGCCAGCGTTTTAGCCGTCATACGACTGCACACCCATTTGCCATCTACCGTGCTTTGCGTATGTTGAACCCGTCGCCCTACATGTTCTACTTTGATTTTGGTATGTATGATTTGCACATCGTCGGCGCATCACCGGAAATGCATGTGCGCTTAGAGGATGGTATTGCCAGTGTACGGCCGATTGCGGGTACACGTTGGCGCGGTCAAACACCACAGGAAGATGATGCCCTCGCCGCCGATTTGCTGGCTGATCCCAAAGAGCGTGCCGAACATGTCATGTTAGTCGATTTGGGACGTAACGACATTGGTCGTGTGAGTGAATATGGCAGCGTTAATGTAAAAGATCAAATGATCATCGAACGTTACAGCCATGTCATGCATATTGTCAGCCACGTTGAAGGACGTATGAAAGCCGACTTAGATGCTTTTGATCTCATGCGAGCGACTTTTCCGGCGGGCACAGTCAGTGGCGCACCTAAAGTACGTGCCATGGAAATCATTGAAGAGCTAGAAGGTCAACGGCGCGGTCTTTATGCGGGGGCTGCCGGTTATTTTAGTTATGATGGCTCAATGGATACCTGTATCGCGATTCGCACGATGTTGATGCAAGGCGATCAAATATATGTACAGGCAGGTGCCGGCATTGTCGCCGACAGTGACCCCGCCACTGAATACCAGGAATGTGTGAACAAAGCTAAGGCGCTGCTAGTGGCCGTAGACAAGGCTGAGCAGGGATTGATGTAACTGTAGCGCGATTTGGTAAATCGCAGATCGAATTACTTGCGTTTTAAAAATTAATTGGGATAAAGATTTGTAGGACGATTTGATATATCGTCAGAGCGATCTACCAAATCACTCTACATTGGAGTACTAATTATGGACAAAAAAAGATTACTAACCGGCGATCGGCCCACCGGTAAAATGCACTTGGGGCATTATGTCGGCAGCATACAAAACAGGGTCAAATTGCAGGATGAATATGACTGTTATTTCATCATTGCTGATTTGCACATGCTGACCACCAAAAACAGCACAGAAGATATTTTTAATGTGCGTGATAATGCGATTGAAGTCGCTTTGGCCAATCTAGCATGTGGCATTGATCCACAAAAAAGCACAATTTATTTGCAAAGCGCAATTCATGCGGTCTATGAAATGAATCTCATCTTTGAGATGTTGGTATCAGTGCCGCGATTGAAGCGCGTGCCCTCCTTGAAAGATATGGCTAGAGATGCCAACATCAACGAAATGCCGTTTGGGTTATTGGGTTATCCGGTTTTGCAAGCGGCCGATATCCTCATGCCGCGTGCACACATTGTGCCGGTTGGAAAAGATAATCAATCGCACGTGGAAGTTACACGCGAAATCGCACGTCGTTTCAATTTTCAATATGGTGAAATCTTTCCTGTACCGGACTATTTGGTGGAAGGGGATACATTGATCGGCACGGATGGTAATGCCAAGATGAGTAAAAGCATTGGCAATACCATCTATTTGTTTGACGATGCCAAAACAGTTGCTAAAAAAGTACATGGTATGTATACCGATCCTAACCGCATCCGTGCCGATATCCCTGGTACTGTTGAAGGTAACCCGGTTTTTGCTTATCATGATGAGTTTAACCCCAACAAGGCTGAAGTTGAAGATTTGAAAGCACGTTATCGGACGGGTACTGTTGGTGATGTGGAAGTGAAAGAAAAACTGACGATTGCTCTCAACAATTTCCTCGATCCGATTCGCGAACGGCGTGCCCAAATCGAAGCGGATAGTGGCTATGTGGAGCAGGTTATTTATGAAGGCACAGTTAAAACCAGCAAATTGGCTGATGAAACCTTGATGATGATGAAGAAGGCAATGGGCTTGACTGGTGTATGGAACAAAATCAGTCGTAAAGGCCGCAAGCGCATGGAGAAATTGCAGAAGCAGCCCCAAAGCTAGTCAGTGTGTCAGCTGAGATGCTTATATAAGGAATGTCGCATGTTAATTGTTATCGATAATTACGATTCTTTTACTTATAATTTAGTACAATATTTGGGTGAGTTGGGGGCTGATATCCGGGTGTTTCGCAATGATCAGGTGACACTAGATGAGATTGCGGCGCTGAATCCAGCTCAGATTGTGATTAGCCCCGGTCCAGGTGAGCCGGATGATGGCGGGATTTCAAATGCTGTCATTCGGGAATTTGGCCCGCATACGCCGATTTTAGGAGTCTGTTTAGGCCATCAGTGTCTGGGGCAGGTATATGGTGGTGCAGTGGTGCGTGCGCCGCGTTTGATGCACGGCAAAACGTCGCCGGTTTATCATAATGGCACGGGTTTGTTTTATGGTGTGCCCAGCCCGTTTAATGCGACACGTTACCATTCGCTAATCGTGGAAGAGCCACTACCGGACAGTTTGCAGGTGACGGCATTTACGAGTGAAGGTGAGGTGATGGGTCTGCGCCATAAGGAATATCCGGTTGTGGGTGTGCAGTTCCATCCGGAAAGCATTTTGACGGAACACGGTAAACGCATTTTGAAGAATTTTATAGACGGCCGTTGAAAATAGTAATTTCGTGGCTTCGATTATTCGCCATGAATTTCCAAATTACACGAATTGAGGTTGATGTATGACAATTTCCCACGGATTTGAACTATTACGCGATGAAACAATTGAAGAAGTGAACACACGTGCACGTATCTGGCGCCATATTCAAACTGGCGCGGAACTGCTCTCGCTGGAAAATAATGATGAAAACAAGGTGTTTGGCATTGCCTTTCGCACGCCGCCTGAAGATTCTACGGGCATCGCCCATATTATGGAGCATTCGGTGTTGGGTGGATCGCGCAAGTATCAAGTCAAGGAGCCATTTGTTGAATTGGTCAAAGGCTCTCTAAATACCTTTCTGAACGCTTTTACATCTCCAGACAAGACTACCTATCCGGTAGCCAGCACGAATTTGCAAGATTTTTATAATCTGATCGATGTGTATTTGGATGCAGTTTTTTATCCACTCATCACGCCACATCATTTGCAACAAGAAGGCTGGCATTATGAACTCGACAGCCTGGATGCTCCCTTAATTTATAAAGGTGTTGTTTTTAACGAGATGAAAGGCAATTATTCATCACCAGATTATTTGCTCGGTCAGCATAGTCAGACATCTATTTTTCCCGATACGATTTATCGTGAAGATGCAGGAGGCGATCCGAAAGTTATTCCCCAATTGACTTATGCACAATTTAAGCGTTTCCACGAAACCTTTTATCACCCGTCAAATGCCTATATTTGTTTTTATGGCGACGATGATCCAGAGGAACGTTTGCGTTTGCTGGATGTGTACTTGCGTGATTTTGATCAATTGGATGTGGACACGGCCGTAACCTTGCAACCACCTTTCTCAGAACCTATCCGTCAGACATTTCCTTACAGCGTGGATACACAGCAGGCAGATGGCCCGCCACCGAAAGCGATGGTACAGCTCAATTGGATGTTGATGGAATATGCCGATACCACCGAAGTGATGGCTTTAAGTATTTTGTCGCATGCGCTGCTGAGTACACCGGCTTCACCTTTGCGTAAAGCCTTGTTAGATTCTGGCTTGGGTGAAGATGTGACCGGCGGTGGCTTGTCCACATATACGCGCCAGATGACATTTGAGGCGGGTTTAAAGGGTGTTGAGTTGCAGAATACAGCCAAGATTGAACCCTTAATCCTGGAAACATTGCAGCAGCTTGCAAACGAAGGGCTGGATCAAGAAATGATTGAAGCCTCCTTGAACACGCTCGAGTTTGCCTTACGCGAGAATAATACTGGGCGTTTTCCGCGTGGTCTGGCGTTAATGATGAATGCACTCAATACCTGGCTGCATGATCGCGATCCACTGCTGCCTTTACGGTATGAGGGACCGTTAACGGCCGTTAAACAAAATCTTGCCACCGACAAAACCTACCTGCAAAAGCTTATTCGCCAACATCTGCTCGATAATCCGCATCGTTCTACCATTGTGCTTGAACCTGACGCCGATTTAGCCCAACGCGAAGCGGCTGCCGAGGAAGCACGTCTGGCAGAAGTACGTACCGGATTAGACACCGAGCAGTTACAAGCGATTATCGATAACACAGCCGAACTCCGTCGTATTCAAGAAGCACCGGATTCGCCCCAAGATTTGGCTGCTTTACCCATGTTAACCCTTGCTGATCTTGATCGAGAAAGTAAGACGATTCCACTGGCAGTTTCTGACTTAAATGGCAGTCAACTACTTTACCACGATCTATTTACCAATGGCATTGTTTATTTGGATGTCGGTTTCAATCTGAAGAGCCTGCCGCAAGAATTATTGCCGTTTGCAAGTTTATTCGGTCGTGCTTTGCTTGAAATGGGCACGGAGACAGAAGATTTTGTCAAACTATCACACCGTATTGGCCGTAAAACGGGTGGCATAGCGGCACCGACCTTCACAGCCGCAGTTAAAGACAATGACACTGGGACTGCCTGGCTGCTGCTGCGCAGTAAAGCAACCATGCAGCAGACACAGGACTTACTCGAAATTTTGCGCGATATTCTGCTTACTGTAAAGCTGGACAACCAGGAACGTTTCCGCCAGATTGTATTAAAAGCCAAAGCCGGCAAAGAAGCTGCCTTGATACCATCCGGCCATATCGTGGTCAATACACGCTTGAGCGCCCATTTTAATCAGGGTGATTGGGCCACCGAGCAAATCGGTGGCATTGATTACCTCTTTTTCCTGCGTGAACTCGCGGTAGAAATCGAGAATGATTGGCCTGGAGTCTTAACCAAATTAGAGACCGTACGGCAGCACCTGATCAACCGCAATACTATGTTGTGTAATGTTACGCTTGACAGTGAAAATTGGGGCAGCTTTGAACCGCGTTTGGCTAATTTCTTGTCAACTCTACCGGCTGCTTCCGACAATTTACAGAACTGGTTGCCAGCCCCGTTGGCGTTGAATGAAGGATTAACTATTCCGGCACAGGTCAATTATGTGGGTAAAGGTGCTAATTTGTATCAATTAGGCTATCAACTCAATGGGTCAGTGAGTGTGATTCGCAATTTATTGGGCACAACCTGGTTATGGGAAAAGATTCGTGTGCAAGGTGGTGCTTATGGCGGTTTTGCGACTTTTGATAGTCGCTCAGGTGTTTTTAATTACCTTTCCTATCGTGACCCGAATCTTGTCAAATCTTTGTCGAATTATGACGGCACGGCCGAATTCCTCCGTAAACTTGAGCTAAGTGATGACGAACTGACCAAAAATATCATCGGCGCGATTGGTACGATAGATGCTTATCAACTGCCTGATGCCAAAGGTTTCACCTCCATGCAACGTTATTTGACTGGTTTGAATGATGCCGACCGCCAGCAATATCGTACTGAAGTACTGAGCACTAC
>JAGRDI010000157.1:6106-26187 GCA_020432765.1 Anaerolineales bacterium
TTAGGTTCAGGAGAAGCTATTCGGCAAGCAAAAACAGATGGCTTGGCGATTGCTATCCAAAAGGTTCTTTGATGATGGGTGATACCGTAACGGCCGTTGCCGAAATCGCCGAAGTGCATGCGAGCGGTTGGGTCTGGCTCCACTGTACCATCACAAATAATGCTGACCAAGTTGTATTGCGTGGCAAAGTACGCGGTTATCCCGGTCGTTTTGCAGCATGAAATTGCCGCCGCAAATTCGATTTATCCAACGCGGCTGGTTTAACAGCAATAATATTCTGATTCTTGGTGATGATGGCCCGGTCATCATTGATACCGGGCATGAGGCTGATGCGGCGACTACACTGCATTTGATTGCAGCAGAAGGCATTGATCCGCACGAGATTTCGTTGATTGTCAACACCCACTGCCACTGGGATCATTTTGGCGGTAATCGAGCCTTAAAAGTGATAAGTGACGCGCCGCTGGCGACCAGCAAACAAACTGCTGCGATATTTGCCGCCAATGACCGCGAGGCAATGTGGCTGGATTATTTTGGGGTGAATTTTGTGCCAGAAACGGCCGATCTCACCTGGCAAGATGGTGATATGGTTGAGTTAAGTGGATTGCCATTTGAAGTAATCGCAGCACCTGGCCATGCGCCCGATACAATCCTCTTTTACCAACCGGATCACAAATTGCTAATTAGTGCCGATGCATTACATGAGCAAGATTGTGGTGTTTTGAATGTTGTAGTGCATGGGTTTGGCGTGGTTGATTCCGCATTGACAACCGTAGATCGTTTGTTGACTTACGATATTGAGTTGGCTTTGCCGGGACATGGCCCCATAATCACAGATGTTGTGGGCAGTTTAGCTGCTTTGAAAAAACGGTTAGCTGGTTTCAAACATGATCCGAGACGGTTGGCTTATCATTTAGCGCGGCGCGTGACCATGGCCGCCCTATTGGAATCGCAGCCGATTGAGCGCCAAAACTTTATAAGCATGGTTAGTGAACTGCCGTGGACAAGAGATTACGCTCCACTCTGTGGCTATGATGATAGAGAGCAATTTGTGATTGATCGGCTGGCTGAATTTCAAATAAGGGGATTATTACGCACAATTGAAAACATGCTTGTCAGCAATGTCCAACGCTAGTTAGCTAAAGAGACCTCAGAAAACAAGACAATATCCCTGGGTCTTCTAGGGTGAAGTAAGGAGAAATTTATGCCATTAAAATGGGCGATAGCGGAAGTAATAAACGGCCGTAACCTAAACTTTGATCAAGCACAGACCGCCATGAATGTGATTATGGATGGCGCAGCGACGCCGGCCCAAATCGGCAGCTATTTGACTGCTTTGCGCATGAAGGGCGAGACCGTAGACGAGATCGCTGGCAGTGCACGCTCAATGCGTGATCATGTTGTGGCAGTACCGGTGGATGTTACGGCCGTTGCCGGCCCGCTCATGGATACCTGCGGCACCGGCGGCGATGGCAAACACACCTTTAACATATCGACCACGGCCGCTTTTGTGGTTGCCGGCAGTGGTGTCAAAGTTGCCAAACATGGTAATCGCGCAGCGAGCAGCAAGTCCGGTTCGGCCGATGTGCTCATGGCTTTGGGTGGTAATTTGGATTTAAATGCTCAACAAGTTGCCGACTGTGTACATGAAGTTGGTATTGGCTTTCTGTATGCAATCAACCATCATCCTGCCATGCGGTACGCCATTGGGCCACGCCGTGAAATCGGCCAACGCACCATTTTTAATGTATTAGGTCCGCTGACAAATCCAGCCGGTGCGACCCACCAATTGATTGGCGTTTACGATGCCGCGCTGACAGAACCCATTGCTAATGTTTTGGCTGCACTGGGGTCAACGGCAGCTTACGTCGTATATGGGGCTGATGGATTAGATGAGTTCTCGACAACTGGTCCTAATCGCGTGAGCCATTTGTTAAATGGCACAGTCACAACGTATGAAATAGATCCGGCTGAATTGGGCATACCAATAGCAACTTTAGATGTAATGATAGGTGGTATGCCAGATGAAAATGCAAAAATCACCCATAACATTTTAAGTGGCAAAGATCAAGGGCCGCGACGTGACATAGTGGTTTTGAATGCAGCGGCAGCCTTAAGTGTGGAGACCAATGATCTGGCCGCTGGGCTTGAAACCGCGCATGCAGCCATTGACAGCGGTGCAGCGCTGTCAATGCTAGAGGCATGGGTTGCAAAGACGAAAAGTTTTATTTAAGCGGGACAGATTGAAAGCTTTGAGATAGTAGATATGAGTGTAAGCAAACTTTCTAAAAGCCGGGGCAAAATTCTGGATGAAATCATGACTTATCATCGCGAGCAGCTGCCCAAAACCATGCGGGCAGTGCCCTTGTCTGATTTACGTGCGTTTGCCAGTGTCACCGCACCAGCCGTTGATTTTTATGCCGCGCTGCGCACACCCGGTGTCTCTCTGATTGCCGAATGTAAGAAGGCATCACCCAGTAAAGGATTGATGGTTCCTGATTATGATGCGGCAGCGATTGCAAAAACGTATGTGCAAGCTGGCGCAAGTGCCATTTCTGTGCTGACCGACAAACGTCATTTTCAAGGGACGTTAGATGATTTACGCAACGTGAAAGAAGCGACGACAAATGGGAAAAGGGATGTGCCGATATTGCGTAAGGATTTTATATTCCATCCCTACCAGATTTATGAGGCGCGGGTGGCAGGGGCTGATGCGATTTTGTTGATTACGGCCGTGTTGGGTGATGGCGAAATTCGCGATTTATTGGCCTTGACACATCAATTGGGCATGAATGCTTTAATTGAGGTGCATACAGAAGAAGAGTTGACACGCGTGCTGGCATTATCGCCGCGAATTGTGGGGATCAATAATCGCAATTTGCAGACGTTTGAGGTTGATTTTGAAAACACGGCCCGCTTGCGTCAATTTATGCCCCCTGAGGTGGTTGTGGTGGCGGAAAGTGGTTTGAAGACGACCGCCGATGTGGCCTACATGGGTATGATTGGCGTCGATGCTATTTTAGTAGGCGAGAGCTTGGTGAAGAGCAAAGATATTTATGCGACTGCACGCAGCTTTGTGTGTGCGGGAATGCGATGAACAAAGCTGTTCAGGGTTGAGTACAGTGAATCCTTTGAAAAACCCCTGAGCAAGACTGCATCAGCACCTGCGGCATAGGCTGCTTCTTGTTGGTGCAAAGTGTCGGCGATAAATATCAAAGGTAGTTTAGAATGGGAATATTGTTTGATGGTATCTATTGGTTCAAGTTCGATTTGATTACCATCTATTAGAATCAGAAACGGCCGTTGCTCCCTCCACAACATAGTCAATCCCACAGAGATGTTATCCGCACAACAGATGGTTTGAACTTGAGAATGTGCAGCCAACACAGCCTCTAAGCCATCTCTAAACCGGCCGGGATGCCCGATAAGTAATATATTCATTTACCATTCCCCTTCAAATCTCAAAAGGAAAGGAGCCTGTCAGGTATGACAGGCTCCCACTTTTGACCGGAACTATTTTCCTGATCTATTGTCCCTCCTGACACGAAATTAGGATAACATAACAGTGCTTTCAAAGTCATCAGTAAAACAACTGTTGGAGCATACGTAATTTTACGTAGAGAGGTCGCTTTTGGGAGGATTATTTATTTGGGAACCGGCAGCTTTTAGCTAATATTCAGATCATCAAGGTCAACAATACCGGCCTTTAAGGCGTATATAGCAGCTTTCGTGCGATTATCCATACCTAATTTATCGAGAATATGGCTTACGTGTGTTGATGCTGTACGTGGAACGACGTTAATTTTTTGGGCAATTTCCTGGTCTGAACAACCTTCAGCAAGTAACTTTAAAACGTCAATCTCTTTTTCAGTTAGACTGGCTATTTTGGGATCAACTTGCGATTTAGGAAAACGCAAACCTGATGCCAGCACATTATTGATGGATGGATCGAATGTGGTTTTGCCTGCATAGACATCGTGAATGGATTGGATTAAATTGCTTGGGAGGGATCCTTTTAATTGATAACCATCCGCCCCAGCTTTAATTGCGCCTAACACTTGATCTTCTGAACTAAAATTGGTTAACACCAAAATTTTACAGGGAAAGTCACGGGCTTTTAACTCTTTAATGGTGGCGATCCCGTCTTTATGCGGCATAATCAGGTCTAGCAAGATAACATCGGGCAGCATTGTGCATACTTTTTCTAACGCATCGTTGCCATCTACTGCTTCGCCAACAACCACTATATCAGGTTTGGCAGCCAACATGGCGACAAGTCCTCTCCGCACAATGGGGTGGTCATCCACGATTAAAACCCTGATTTTTTTCGTCATTTGATCATCTCGGCAAAAATGGATTGGTGCAGTGGTAAATTCACCTGTATGCTAGTGCCGTGCAGAGGGTAGGAGGTGTAGGTGCAGGTGGCATCTATTTCTGCTGCGCGTTCTTGCATGATGGTTAAACCCATGCCGTGTTGGTGCTGTGCTTTTTGAGGATCAAACCCATCGCCGTCATCGTTGATAAGCATTATGAGTTCATCGTTGTCAAAGGAAATGGAAAGTGTCACTGTTTGGGCATTAGCATGTTTCCATGTGTTATTGAGTGCTTCTTGGGCGATACGAAAAAGTGTCTCTTGAACAGACTGGGGTAAATTAATTGGACTATCTATTGATAAGCTAAACTGCTGACCTGTACGCCCTTCAATTGTTTCTATATGCTGACGTAAGGCATGTTCTAGTCCATTGGGGATTAAAGATAAAGAGTCAGCACGCAGTTCATGAAGCATCAAGCGCATTTCTTTGAAAGCTTGTTGTGCAGATAAATTGATTTCTTGTATCTGTTTTTGTACACCAACCATATCACCAACAGAAGCTAAATCGTGCGCGGCTTCGGCAAAAAGGGTCATGCTGTAAAGCGATTGCGTGATTGAGTCATGTAAATCTTGTGCCAGGCGTTTGCGCTCTTGCAGGACGGCTAACTGCTGTGCTTTTTTGCTTAGATTATTATTTTCGATACTGCTGCCAATATGATCAGCAACGGTGCCTAATAGAGCTAAATCTTCCGTTTTTAATGCAGGAACGCTGCTGCCAAACACAGTTAGTACACCGATGGTTTTGCCTTTGGCATGGATTGGAATACCTGCAAAATGGGTTTGTTCGGCGAGAGGGGGTTCCTGTTTGGCGTTTATTTCGACTACGTGGGCATTGTCTTTAATTAAAACGTGACCAAAGAGTTTGTCGGGAAGTGAGATGATTTGAATTTGTTGTGTTAAGAGTTTGCCTAAACCGTGTTGGCAAGCTAAATATAATTGCTCATTTTCGATATCATAAATGTGAATGGCGCTGGTGGCGATGTTTAACATGCTGTCTAGTTCTGCTAATGTATTTTGCAGGATATTTTTGAGACCAAGGGGTTTGCCAGCAACGGCCGTAACATTGTAAAGCACCTGTAATTCACGGGTACGTTCTTGTACCCGTGTTTCCAACTTCGCTGAATATTGTTGGATGCGTTGGTAAAGTCGTGCATTTTCGATGGCAATGGCTGCTTGGTTAGCAAATGCCTGGACTATATCTTTGTCTGTCTCTATATAATAGCCTGCTTCCGCTTTTTCCAGTGCAAGAAAGCCGATAAATTTGTCTTTAAACCTGATTGGAACACCTAGCCAACAATGGATTTGTGAATAGCTGTCCATTTTTACCCAATCTGGATATACAGATACATCTTGTATGAGCAACGGCCGTTGATTTCGCAGAATTTCTTGAATGTTAGCGAACTTATGGATTTCTTTGGTAAGCATTTGTGCCGTTATTGGGTGCAGGTTCCGTTGACTGGCAAATTCATAAGTATTGCTTGTTTTTAAAACAATGTAGACTGCATCATAGGCGACAACACGAGCCAATTGATCAAGGATCACTTCCAACAAGGCTTCTAAATCCAAGTTGCTGTTCATATTTAGCGCAACTTCACGTAAGGTTTTGGCTTGATGGTGTGCGCGTTGCTCGACTTCTAACAATTTTGCATTATGAAATGATACTGAAAGGGCCGCTGCAATTTGCTCTGCATTTTGAATATTCTCGTTTGAAAAACTGGACGGTTTATAGGCTAGTAATGCAAGTGTTCCCACCAATTCTCCTTGCGCAAAGATAGGAACATTCACCATTGCACGCAGACCTGCTGCGGCCAAGTTTTGGTAAATGGCAGGGGTGGGATTCAATTTTTTGAAATCTCTGATGTAATGATATTTGCCTGTACGCAGCGTATCAAATAACGCCCATTGGGTGAGAGGGAATCTATTTTGTTGTGGTGGTTCTGCTCCTTCAAGATTGAGTAATGTGCCCGCGTTATTCTCGAAATCATATAAAACGATAGTCGCAATATCACAATCAGTGATTTTGGAGATATCTTGTAAAGCGACACGAACGATCTCCGAGGGAGATTGAGCTGACAGAACAGCCAGACTGATTGAGTGTAAGATTTTTAGCTGTTCATTTTTGCGGTTTAGTTCAATGCTTGCTTCATATTGGGGTGTAATGTCAGTAATTGAAACGATGACTTTGTTAAAGTTGCCAGCTAATCCCGGAATGAGATGTGAACGTAAAATCACACGTAACTTTTTATCCTTGAGTGTGTAACAAAATAGTTCGACTTCAAAGTTAGTTGTTCCTTCAGCAAAAGCGACAAGTGCATCCATGAAAAATTCAAAACCGGCCTCACGCAAGAAATATGCCGGGTTAATTAATAATTCTTCTTTGTTGGCTGCTTCAAATAATTCGACCGCGACAGGATTTACATTGAATGAGTGTAAACTACGAACACAGAATTCGATTTCTTCTGGATGATTGTGGAAATACACTGCGAAATCAGAAACACCCCTTTCGCGTAACTTTTGGATATGGGCATAAACGGCCGTTATATCATATTCCCATAAAGCAATCGGAGAGTTTTCAAACAGCTCACGGTAATCACTGGTTTGATATGGTGTGTGTATAGATTGTGGATTATCGTGAGTTTGCATAGATTTCAACAGCTAAGTTGTTGCCCGATAAAACAAGGTAAATTTTCACCCATTAAATATATCCCCAATACGGCGAGCGCCAAAACGCAAAAACCTAATAGGATCAGACTGGCCCGGTTGAGTTTGCTGATCGACATAGTTACGAGTTGGTTGTTGCCAGGATTGATTGTGAGGTGGATTAAGGGCAGGAAGAACAGCCCCAGCGCAATGATCGGACTGAAGAGAATCGACATATCAAACAAACTGCTCTGAATGGGTGTGCTGGCTCGGCCGTATAACGCTGCATACGGATTCCAGCTAATAGGTAGGCCGAATTCATAAATCAATATATTTAATAAAATGAATAAGCCAGTGTAAGCCAACAAGATGATACCAATGACTTGGAAAAGAGACTGTTTTTGTCGCATTTTGATCCTCCAAAAATCTAAATATTCACATACTGTGCTTGTTGAAAAATCTTTAACGATTACCAAAGCTAATTTTGTTAACCCGATATACCCCTGCTGCTGCCATGTTTCATGACATAGATCGTCAAATAATTGGGTCATTTCTTTAGCATAGTCATGCCGAAATTGAGCCGGATAAAAACGTATCAACCCGCTATAAATTTGGGTAGCAGCTTTGATTGCGAAATGGCTATTATCTGATTCCATTTGATTTAGCTCATTGCGGTTAACATCGGTTTATGCGTCAAGAGTTTTTTGGTTGTGGCTTGGTGGACGAGGTTTGCCAAACGCTCTGCTTCCGCAGAGGCAACTGAACGCCCAAAACTGGTCAAATGGTAATAGCGGCGGCGTTTGTCGTCTAGAGTTGAATCCGGCCGTTCATCAGATTCGGCGATTAACCCGGCAGTCAACATACGTTTGATAGACCCGTACAGCGTACCCGGACCCATATTTAATGTGCCTTGCGTGTTCCGTGCCACTTCTTGCATGATGCCATAGCCATGCCGTTCTTCATCGGCTAAGGCTAACAAAATATGAAAGACTGCCGGAGTAAGGGGCAGCAATGATTGTGGTGTTGTTGTATTTGGATTCATAAGACTTAAATCCCTTTGTTGTATCAATGGCGGATATATCCATGATGGATATAGTATAACCGCTTGATTTGATTTGTCAAGTCTATTTGAAGGAAACTGGCAATTGTTTTAAGCCGCGAAATAGGACACCAGAACGCCAATTTAACCGGGAAGCAGGTTCGGCCAGCTGTAGATTGGGAAAGCGGTTGAACAGGGCAGGTAATGCGATGCGACCTTCCAATCGCGCAAGTGGCGCACCGAGACAATAATGGATGCCGAGACCAAATGCCAAATGCTTATTGTCTTCGCGTTGAATATCAAACTTTGTTGGGCACGAGAATTGGGATTCATCCCGGTTGGCTGAAGAGAGGACGACGCGTACAATGTCACCGCGTTTGAGGATATGGCCTTCAATTTGGATGTTTTTACGTACCCAACGTGTGGTTGAGGTTTCGACGGGGCCATCAAAACGGAGCATTTCTTCAACGGCCGTTGCCCACAAATCAGGATTATCACGTACAATTGCCAATTGATCGGGATTTTGCAAAAATGCCAAAACCCCATTGCCGATCAAGTTGACTGTCGTTTCATGACCGGTGACTAACAACAACGCCACCATACTAGAAAGTTCAGCCTCATTCAATCTATCATCCGCTTCTTCAGCTTGTACCAAAGCTGTCACTAAATCATCTTCGGGCTGGATGCGCCGTGCAGCAAACATGGTTTGCAAATAATCGGTGAAGGCGCGAAGATTGTGTTTACGCTGGCGGTAAGTCAGGTTTTTGCTGCCGGGCGCAATGATTGCCTGCGACCAATCGCTGACTTCAGCTTGATCGGCGGCGGGAATGCCCAAAAGCTCACAGATGACCATGACAGGCAGCGGCAAGGCGTAAGCGGCGATCACATCCATCTGTTTATGTAGCACAGCCGCATCAATTAGTTGATTACAAATCACTTGAATGCGCTCGTCCAATTTTGCGATGCGGCGCGGCGTGAAAGCTTGATTTACCAGGGCACGCAGGCGCGTATGATGCGGCGGATCGGAGAAGAGCATGTTTTCATTGATCAAACGCTGCATGGCTGAGGGCTGCTTATGATGCTGCTGGGCGTCGATACCGCGAGCATTGGCGGGGTTTTTGCAGAAATGTTCGTCATCTTTTAACACGTTGACTACGTCTGCATAGCGTGTGATATACCAAATGGTCGCTCCGTTGGGCGCAGAATGGGCATGAATGGGGTCTTCAATTCGCATGTGGGCGTAGATGGGGAATGGATTTGCTTTGAATGTAGGGCTGAATAGATCATATTTGTTATCAGGCATGGTGGGAGGATACAGAAACGGCCGTATCCAGGCAACATTTTTCCGAAATCCGAAATGAAAGCAGCATATGGTTAACTTAATTCGTAAACTTGTTTATTTTTAGATAAGCTTTTATTCTCATATGAAATATCAAAAATTGAACAGCGTAGGAGAGATATAATGAAACTTCCAAATAGCCCCAAAAAACTTGTCCGTTTGCTAATACTTATGGCAGGTGTTTTTTTCTTGTTAAATGGTGTGATAGGGGAAACGGCCGTTGTTAGCCATGCTTTAGCGATTACCCAATCCCCCGATGTAGAGGAAATAACTGCTGAAGAAATTGTTACCGGCAATTGTCGCTATGGTGTGTATGCGACCTCTTTTCCCGGTGTCCCCTGGCTATCGACATTGGGCAGCGGCTGGTATGTCACTTATAACCCAACACCTCCATCGCAAAATCCCGGCAATGGAGCTGAATTTGTTTATACCTTGCGCATGGCAGGTGGTGTATTTAATCCTCCTTTAAGTACGATAGATGATGATCTGGTGAACAACCCTGGTGCATTATATCTCGTTGGCAATGAAATGGAGGTGAACTTCCCTACCTCCGGCGATAAAACCACACCGTGGGATTATGCAGCCGCCTACAAGCAGGCATATGATTATATCAAACAAGCTGATCCGACTGCCCGCGTGGCTGTTGGTGCGATGTCTATGGCTACGCCGTTACGCCTGGATTATATGAGTGAGGTTTGGGACGCCTATTTGGATTTATATGGCGTAAATATGCCTGTTGATGTTTGGAATGTACATATCTATATTTTATCTGAACGCTATTTAGGTTCGGTTGTTGAGCATTGGGCTCATTTTCCAATGGGGCACGACCAATATTACTCAAACTATGCGGCAAGCCTGAATGCATATTTGTTGAGGGGTAAAGAATTTTCTGACGGTAGTACGGCTTCGCTATGTTGGGATACAAGCGACAATATATATTGTCTGGCCGAACATGACAGTCCAGAAATCATTAAAGATCAAATCGTGGCTTTTCGCCAATGGATGAAGGATCATGGTCAACAAAACAAACCATTAATCCTCAGCGAAATCGCATTATTACATGACGCGAGTACGTGGGATGAAAATGGTAATCAATTTTTTGAACCGCGTGTTAGTAACTTTTTAGGAAATGTTTATGGTTATCTGGAAAGCGAAGCTGCCAAGGATGCTTCTTTAGGGTATCCTGCTGATGAAAACCGCCTTGTTCAGCAATGGTCGTGGTTTAGTTTAAATGTTGATCCCGGCTGGCAGGGTCGTTTGGCTAATCTGTTGGTGGATGATCATACTTCTTATCCTGACGGCGATATTAATGCGTTAACCTCGGTTGGTCTGACACATCGAAATTGGGTGTTAAACAATGCTTCACCGTCCAGTTTTGATTTACAAGCTGGCACAGCCACAAATGTTGAGACGGAAGCAGGTTCAAATGGTTTCGGCAGTGCAGAGCTTGAAGTCAGTTTTAGAAATAATGGCACGAAAACAACGAATCAATCTTATGACGTGACTTTTTATAAAGATGCGGCACTCACACAACCCATTGCAACACAGACATTTAGTGATGGTTTGTCAGGCTGTGCTTGGGGATATGATACCTATAAGGCAACGGCCGTTTGGGAAAATATACCGCCAGGCACACATACCTATTGGGCTAAAATTGACAGCGGTGATGTTCTCAGCGAAGTAAATACAGCTAATAATGTGACCACGGGCACAGTCACGGTAAATGCAAATCTTGTTCCTTTCTTAGAAATTGAGGCACAGGGTAATAACGCCTGGTTACATTGGACGGACATTGCGACTGCGACGCGCTATAATCTCTTCCGTGATAGCTCCAATCCCTACTTTTCACCCGGAACTGCCTATGACAATCCATTTCCACCTGAATATACAGATGTGAATGTACTTATTAATCCCGGCGCTTATTATTATGCGGTTCGTGTTGATGACAATGGTCTGGCGACATATCCGTTATCAAATCGAGTAGGTGCGTTCAGTTTTGGTATCGTCAGTGGTTCAGCCGTTATGCAAGTTCCGCAAATCAGTATTCATATCGTTAACAATGATGTTGTGATTGATTGGTCTGATGATGCAGCAGCGACTTCATTTAACGTATTTCGCCAGGATTTCCCGTATTTGCCTGATGCCAGGACACATGCAACAGTCATCAGCTCTTCTTTTACGGATCCGAATGAAGCCCAGGTGTTTGCGAACCGATATTATCGGGTAACGGGCGTTAATTCTACAGATCAAACAGTTCCGTCAAATCAGGTAGGTAAGTTTGCTTTTCAGATTGTCGCGGGGTCTTGACATATGCCGCCTTTAACGGCCGTTTCCCGCACAATTTGATCGGCTAAAGAGAGCACAGCTTGTTCGCTTTGGGGCAGTTGATCGGTGGTGAGGGTAATACGGCCGTTTTGGCACGGCACAGCCAATGGCACATGGTAAACATCCCCTGACTCCTTGACCGCATAATTGCGTTCTGCCTGTATGCCGCGCTCTTTCAAAACGGCATACAGGCGGTCTACGTAAGGATCGCCCTCGATAAACAAATCATTTATCTCCGTCGCATCTTGAAAACGATCCCAGGTCGTGTGTATAAACGTGACCCGTCGCCAGCGCAAACTCATAATGGGAGTTGGCAGTGTTTGCAGCTCGCCTAATTGGATTTTGTAGTAGATAGAATCTGCGCGTGGATGGTCAGGTTCAGCAGGAATCAAATCGACACGCCGCATTAATTCATGTCCCAAGTTGGGCGCATAATAATGGATTGCCCATTTTTGTTGACCAAAGCGACTGCCAAAGTAAAAAGCAATATATTCAGCATGCAACCCTTTGGGTACATGTTTTTGGGGAATCCGGTACCAGCCCTCACTTTGAATACGCTTGAAATCAGCCGGATGCGGTACATAAGCAACTAAAACGCGATCTTCAGGATACATATCCCCATTTTAGAACAGATTCACGATTTGAGTCAAAAAATGGCAGATGAAAAGATTGATTTCTTTTCATCTGCCAGGAAGTGTGAGTATCGTTTGATTCAACTAAAAAGCGACATATAAGTTTGTTACGACGTTGTTTGTCTAATTGCCCGGCACATATGCCAGACCAAAGGGATTTAAACCGACCGTTACTTCGCCAATGGCAACGGGCACAGGTTCACTTGTTGAAACTGCATAAATGGTGACTTTATCTGAGGTTCCACCAGAATGTGTTAAGAACAGCTTGTCATTTTTGGTCACAACCAGGTTGTGGGGCACAGCATAAGGCGTGTCTGAAGCACCTAAAATTGTATTAGTATGGGTATCAATGGCAAACAAACCGTCTGTTCCACCACCTGGCAGATTGGTTGTATAAAACGTTTTGCCATTATGCGTCATACCAGCACCATGAGCTCCAGGAACTGCTAATTCAGTTACTGGTTCCAACGTATCACGATTAAAAACACTCACGATATCACTATTTTGAGCCGGTACATAGATTAAATTATTGCGCTGTGTGAGAGAGACATGTGGGTCTTTGCCAACAGTCGTACGATTTACTTCCATAAAGGTTTTTGTACTGAACTGTACTAAATAATCATTGTCAGGGTCACTGCCTTCTAACAAAGTCACATAAGCAAAACGCCCTTGTGGTTCTAAGATGACATCATGTGGTTGATATCCTAACCCGACCAAATCGGCTGGCATTGATACTGTCGTGATGACGCTTAAATTTACTGGATCAATTACGGTCGTGGTGTTGTCAATATCATTATTCACCCACAATTGATTATCCCTGGCATCAGACCACATATGGAACACGCCAGCACCCGCCTCTATGGTTGTCACCACTGAAAAATCAGCTTGATCAAAAACGACGACGCGATCATTAGCACGATCACCCACAAATACATGACCACCTTTTTTTGAGTAGGTTACATACATAGGTTCGGGTGCATTATCGCCGGCAGGCAGATCATAAGTTCCTATGAGCGCATTCGTACGAGCGTCAATGACGGATATTGAGCCGGAAGCACGGTTGGCCACAACTACTTTACCTTTAGGCCCTTTACTAGCGTTTCCCGCAGCAGCAGGAAGCACAATGAGTAAAGCCAGGCAAATCACAGCAATTATCAGATATACTTTTTTCATGAAATTCTCCTTTTGAAGTGGGTTTATTGATCTTAATTAGAGTATGGGTTGTGCCCGTTACAAAATGATTACATAAAGATTATGTGTAACTTACATGGAGATCGTCTACATAGATAAATTATGAGCATGATCGTGTTGAAAGCGGAAAATAATAGTAACCACTATACAGGTATAAAAGCTGTGGTATAAATGTGGTTTCAAAAATGCAATTACATAGGCTCCGGGTCGGTTTCCTGTTCGCGTCCGGTTGTGTAGTTGCCCAAAAACTTAAATTAATATCAGGAGATTCTATGAGTGACCCACGCGTAAAAAGATTTGCAAGCCTGCTAGTCAACTACAGTGTCAAAGTACAACCTGGTGAGAAAGTGTTGTTAAATGGCACGATTCCCACCATGCCTTTGGTGCAAGAAACCTATCGCGAAGTTGTACGTGCTGGCGGCCATCCATTATTAATGATAAATGATGATGTTTTTAATGAGATTATGCTGCGTGAAGGCAGTGATGAGCAGCTTGAATATATCCCTGAAGTGATGAAAACGATTATTGAAACCTACGATTGCATGATTAATATTCGTGGCAGCAATAATACACGTGCTTTTTCGGGTGTGGATCCGCAGCGTGAAAAAATATCGCGCACAGCTAGAAGTGCATTAATGGGAACTTATATGGGGCGTGCGGCACGCGGTGAATTGCGTTGGGTCAGTACGATGTACCCGACGCAAGCCCATGCGCAAGAAGCAGACATGTCGTTAGCTGATTACGAAGATTTTGTTTTCCAGGCCTGTTTTGTGGATAGAGAAGATCCGGTTGCAGCCTGGTTAGAAGTCAGTGCGATGCAGCAGAAATTAGTGGATTGGCTAAAAGGCAAAGATAAAGTTGTTGTCAAGGGACCCAATGTTGATTTGACACTTTCAATTGCTGGACGCACATTTATCAATTCGGATGCGACCCACAATATGCCCAGTGGCGAGATTTTCACGGGTCCAGTGGAAGATTCAGTTAATGGCTGGGTTAAGTTTACTTATCCATCAATCGTAGGCGGGCGCGAGGTAGAAGGCATTGAACTGCGTTTTGAGGATGGTAAGATTGTTGATGCAACGGCCGAAAAAAACGAAGAATTTTTGCACTCGATGATCAATACCGATCCCGGTGCTAGTTTCTTGGGTGAGTTTGCGGTTGGTACCAACAATGGCATCCAACGGTTTACAAAATCAATTCTCTATGATGAAAAAATTGGCGGTACGATTCATATGGCTATTGGGCGCGGCTATCCTGAAACGGGCAGTACAAACATTTCGGCCGTGCATTGGGATATGATTTGTGATATGCGTGACGGGGGCAAGATTTGGGTAGATGACGAACTGTTTTATGATTCCGGTAAATTTGTAATCTTGGAGTAATATGCCTGAATTACCTGAAGTTGAAACAGTGGTTCGTGCGTTACGGCCGTTGCTCAACGGCCGTTCCTTCACCGAAATCCGCAATTATTGGCCGCGCCATATCGACCGCCCGACTTTTGCCGAGCTGCAGCAGCGTTTACACGGCCGTTGCATCAGCAAACTATCACGGCGTGGTAAATATATCCTCATACATCTGGACGATGGCCAAACATTGATCGTTCATCTGCGCATGTCGGGACATTTAGCCGTGGTCGATGCGGCGGTCGCACCCGATAAACATGTCCACACCATCTTTGGCCTCGACAATGGTCAGGAACTGCGCTTTCGTGACCCGCGCAAATTTGGCCGCGTTTATCTGGTTAATGATGTTGAGCAGGTTGTTGGCAAGTTAGGGCCAGAACCTTTAGAAGACGACTTTACAGTTGATGTTTTGCGTGTGTGCATCGGTTCCCGTAAACGTCAACTCAAACCAATGCTGCTAGAGCAAACCATCATCGCTGGTATCGGTAATATCTATGCTGACGAAGCACTTTTTCATGCCAAATTGCTGCCAACCCGCCGTGCAAATACATTGACTGATGTCGATATTGTTGCGCTGCACGCCGCCATTCAACATGTATTAAAAACCGGAATAGAGCGCGAAGGTGCGAGTATTGATACCTATATCAAACCCGATGGAGAAAAGGGAGATATGCAAAATGCGGTCATGGTTTTCCGGCGTACCGGGCAGCCTTGTTACAGCTGCGGCACGCCGATTGAACGCATTATTTTGAGTCAGCGCAGCACGCACTTTTGTCCGAACTGTCAAAAATGAAGTTGGCTTAAGAGACGACAACGGATGAGGAAAGGCACGAATTTGGTCTAAAAAATCCGTGCTTTCTTCAATTTAGTTGGAGTCACACACCACACAATGATCCTCTTAACTACCTTAACGGCCGTTCTAAGCCTCCTGTTTTTCATCTGGCGTGCCCGCAAACAGCACAACGATTTCTTAAATACGGTTGAGGTCGTTACCTTGACGGCCGTTTATTCCAAACATCTGGACAATCAACGCGACATTCAGGTATTTTTACCGCCAAGTTATCATGACGGCCATGAAAGCAGCTACAAAAGTTTGTACATCAATGATGGACAGGATATGGAGGCGCTGGGTTTGCGTGAAACCCTGGCGCGTTTGTATCAACGCGATCAGATTGATCCATTAATTGTGGTGGCCGTGCCCACGAATGCAGATCGCTTGCAGGAATATGGCACGGCCGTTGCCCCTAATGCACAAAATTTAGGCACGAAAGCGCCTGAATATGCCCAATTTATTATCAAGGAGTTAGTGCCTTTCGTACGCACTAAGTTTGCTGTGAGTGATAGGGGGAAAGATACGGCCGTACTTGGAGCTTCATTAGGAGGTCTTTCTGCCTTTGATCTTGCCTGGAATTTTCCGGATCAGTTTGGCACGCTTGGCGTTTTTTCTGGTTCTTTTTGGTGGCGTGCTGCAGCAAATGAAACACAAATTACACCCGGAAAGTTGATCGCTCACGAGATGGTGAAAAAGGGTGAATATTACCCTGGCCGGCGTGCCTGGTTTGAAGCCGGCACATATGACGAACGTTCTGACCGTGATAACAATGGCGTGATTGATGCCATCCAAGACACGCTTGAATTGATCGATGCGCTTGAAGGGCTGGGCTATCGGTATGGTGTTGAGATTGAATATGTTGAGGTGGTAAACGGCCGTCATGATTGGCCGACCTGGGCAGAAGTTTTACCTGACTTTTTGCAGTGGGCGTTTCCGGCCCGCCGGAAATAGGGTAATGGAATGCCTTTACCCTGTTTCTTCATAAACATCATACACACAGCCGGTCGCCGCGTTTTGCCAGGAAAGATTCAAGTCGGTGGGTGCCGTGACGCCAATAAACAACCGCCACAGCTCAATGGCCCCGATGTCATAGGCTGCCAGTTGCGGCCGTGCCACCCCACGCTGATCTTCACTCGAGCCGGATGGGAAAGCGTCCAGAGCGGGAGTGTGGAATGCGGAAATTCATTGCTCCGCATTCCACACTCCGCTTTCATCAATTTCCCGGCACTATCGCAAAATCAAACTCACCAACGCGATTCGATTCCATTAGAGTTCCATCACAGGTCATTTGCAGCAGATAGAAATAATTAGGCGAAACAGCTCCGAACTTCCCTACCAACGGAAAAGGAGCAGTCGCATCATTTTCCAGCGCACTCACGGCCGTGAAATAAGGCGATGTGTCTTCGTACACATCCGTCCGGCAGCCAATGCCCGGATTGAGCCAAATCAATTGCCCATCAGTGGCCGACAACTGGATGATCTCCAATACGGGCGGCCCGGGTACGACAACCACTTCTAAAGCGCCGATATCACATGCCGTGCCCTGCGGCCGGAACACTTCTCGTTGGTCAGTCACGAATGGACAATTCCCAGAGGGAATCGCATCAATGGCCTCACTGCCAGAGGCGGGTAAGTGGGTCAACGTTGGCCCGCCATTATCGGCCAGCGGCCCCAACAGTGGATTGGTGTTGGTGATATCGCCAGTAGCCGTCAGGAAACTACAACTGCTGTCCTCAGCCAGATTATAGCCACCGGAGGTGATACCTGTACCAGAACATTCACTGCTGCCATTGTAAGCGATGATGCTGTTGGTGAGGGTCATCGTACCGGCCGCCCGGCCCACGCCACTACGGGTGTTGCTGACAATGGATGTATGGGTTAGCGTGGTGGTCAATGCGCCCCCCCAAGCCCTGACGCCACCTATTGACGTCCCAGCGTTGCGAGCAATGTTTTGGCTGATGGTCGTATTGATAATGGTCATTTGTCCCCCAAAATGAGATATACCACCGGCATCAGCGGCACTATTGCCGGTAATCAGACTATGGGTAATGGTGACCACACCAGAAAAGTGCATCGCCCCTCCCTGGTTTTCCGCCCAGTTATTGGCAATTCGGCTGTTTTCAATGGTCAGTTGATTGTTGCCGACAATGGCACCGCCAAAGGTTCCGGCCGTGTTGCTGTAGATATCGCTGTTGATAATCGTGGTCTGTCCGTTGTTACTGAGGGCACCGCCCTGACGGCCGGCCTCATTATCAAACATTGCTACGTTCATTAAGTTGAGCGTGCCATTGTTGTTGCCGATACCGCCACCATCGGCATTGGTAGCCAGGCTTTCGTTGGCATTGACCGTCGAATCGCTCAAGCTGACCTCACTGTTCGGGCTTATATAAATACCACCAGCGGCAGTGGCCGTGTTGCTGTAAAGATGACTTTGGCTAATGGTAACCATCCCACTGGCGGCTACATAAAGACCACCCCCGTTGCCACTGCTGATATGGCCGTTTTGCAAGGTCAGACCAGCCAGCGTGAGCTGTGAGGCGTTGGCGAGGTAAACGACACGGCCGTTATCCTCTGCATCCAGTACCGTGGGATAGGTGTTAGGATCCGGGCTGGCCAGCCAATTGTCGGGATCGTAACCGCCTTGTAGCGTCAGGTTTTTGTTGATGTAGACAGTTTGGGTGAAACTGCCGGTTTGTTGAACCCCGGCACAGGTTCCAGCAATTTTGATGGTATCATCGGGGCTGGCGGTATTGATGGCGTCCTGGACGGCGCTGGCATCGGCACTCATAAAGTCGGTGACGTTGTCACCGGTCCGTTCCACAAAGCAGGGAATATATTCATAGGCGCCGATGTCGCAGGCGAGCCCCGCCGGACGCGACAGGCCACGTTGGTCGGTGGCGGTGCAGGTGGCATTGTCTCCGGCATCAATCGCGGCGCTTCCCGCCTGGAGCGCATGCGTCTCGGTATCCCCGCCATTGTCAGCCAATGGGTCTAGTAAAGGATTGGTGCCGGGTATGTCTCCAGTAGCGTTTAAACTACAGGTGTTATCACTATCAAGGTTGTGCCCACCCGATGTGATGGGACCACCACAATCATTCCCTGATGTGCTGTTGGCTATAATGCTGTTGCCAATGGTCACCGTGCCGCTATCGTTATAAATCCCACCACCTTCTGTGGCTGAATTGCCGGAAAAGGTATTGTTGTTGAGAGTCGCTGTACCGCCGAAATTATCAAGCCCACCACCCGTACCGGCTGAATTGCCGGAAAAGGTACTGTTGATGAGGGCCACGGTGCCGCCATCATTTTCGATGCCGCCGCCGTAGTTCGTGGTCCAATTACCGGAAAAAGTGCTGTTGTTGAGGGTCAGCGCATTAGAACTGTTATTGTAAATGCCGCCACCTCTGTTCATAGTCCAATTGCCGGCAAGCGTGCTGTTGTTGATGGTCAGAGGACCGGCATTGTTACTATTGATGCCACCACCGTCGTTGGCTGCCGAATTGTCGGAAAAAGTGCTGTTGCTGATGGTCACTGATTCAGAGCTGTTATTGTAAAGGCCACCACCGCCGCTCGTAGCCGGATTGCCGGAAAAGGTGCTGTTATTGATAGTCAGAATGGCCGAATCTGTATTGTAGATACCGCCGCCGTTCGTGGCCGAATTACCGTCAAGGATGCCCATGGTCATGGTCAACGGGCCACCATAGTTGTAGATGCCGCCGCCGTCGCTGGTGGCTGAGTTGGCGGATAAGGTGTTGTTGTCCATAGTGACTGTGCCGGTATTATTGTCAATCCCCCCTCCCGTATCAGCCGCATTGCCAGCAAGGGTGCTGTTGTAGATGGTCAACAGGCCGCCATTGTTCTCGATGCCGCCGCCGTAGTTGGCAGCCGCATTGCTGGAGAGGGTGCTGTTGATGATGGTTACCGTTGAACCAGGACTGACGAGAATGCCACCACCGTTTCCAGAGGAACGGCCGTTTCGCACGGTCATATCCTTAAGCGTCGCTGTGCCACTTGTAATGGTAAACACGCGCCAGCCGGCCGGGGTACAGCCGCCGGGCAGAGTCACCGGGTCACAGGCAGAGGCTTGTACGATGGTGTTGGCAGCCCCCTCCCCGTCAATGGTCAGGATTGTGGTGATATCGGGCAGGGCAGAGGTGAGGGTGATGGTGTAGTTGGCGGCAAAGGTGATCATGCTGCCATCGGCATTCGCATTGGCGGCGTTAATCGCTTCGCGCAGGGTACAGTCCTGGTTACCTGTGCCCTGTCCTAACAGGTCGCAGCTCCCGTCATCGGTATCGGCGTCACTGTTGA
>JAGRDI010000158.1 GCA_020432765.1 Anaerolineales bacterium
CTACAAACCAAATTATTGGACGATCCGACCACAAGACTATAGACTACATGATTAACCGACTATTCAACTAACCTCCAGGAGGAAATCATGGCTTTGCATCCGTTGGCAGGTAAACCTGCCCCCTTTGAATTACTTCCCAACATTCCGCGTTTGATGGCAGCTTATTACACACACAAACCCGATACAAACGATCTGGCCCAACGTGTTTCTTTTGGTACCTCAGGTCATCGCGGCACATCATTAAACAACAGCTTCAACGAAGATCACATATTGGCGATTTCACAGGCGATTTGCGAGTATCGTGCACAGCAAGGATATTCAGGGCCATTGTTTTTAGGCATGGATACGCATGCATTATCAGAGGCGGCATTGGCAACGGCCGTATCCGTTTTCGCAGCCAATGATGTGATCGTTATGATCCAAGATGGTCTCGGCTACACCCCCACCCCGGTCATTTCCCATGCAATTCTCGCCTACAATCTGGGCCGTAAAACAGGTTTAGCCGATGGCGTGGTGATTACCCCTTCACACAACCCACCTGATGATGGCGGCTTCAAATACAATCCACCCAGTGGCGGACCAGCCGGTACTGAGACAACTCAAGTGATCCAAGATCGGGCAAATCAAATTATCGAGGCTGGCGGGATTCCCGTAAAACGCATGCCCTTCCAAAAAGCACTCCAAGCCGATAACACCCATGCCTACGATTACATCACACCCTATGTTGACGACCTTAAAAATGTGGTTAATATGCAAGCCATCGCCAACGCAGGACTAAAAATCGGTGTCGATCCGATGGGTGGTGCCGGCATTGCTTATTGGACACCCATTGCCGAAACATACGGTCTCGACCTTGAAGTGACCAATCCGCATGTAGACCCCACTTTCAGCTTCATGACTGTCGACAAAGACGGCAAAATCCGTATGGACTGTTCCTCACCCTACGCCATGGCCAGTTTGATCAAACTCAAAGATCAGTTCGACATCGCATTTGGCAATGATCCTGATTATGACCGCCACGGCATCGTCACACGCAGCAGCGGTTTGCTCAATCCCAATCATTATTTAGCGGTAGCGATTAACTATCTCTTCCAAAATCGACCCGGCTGGCGTGCAGATGCGGCCGTTGGCAAAACGCTGGTCTCCAGCTCAATGATCGACCGTGTTGCAGCTCAATTAGGGCGCAAATTGGCCGAAGTGCCCGTGGGCTTCAAATGGTTTGTCGATGGTCTCATCGATGGTTCCTACGGCTTTGGTGGTGAAGAAAGCGCTGGCGCCTCCTTCCTGCGCCAAAACGGTACAGTGTGGACGACAGACAAAGACGGCATTATTATGGATTTATTGGCGGCGGAAATAACGGCCGTGACTGGGCGCGATCCCGGCAATCATTACCATGATCTAGAAGCACAGTTCGGCAGCCCGGTCTACCAACGTATGGATGCACCCGCCTCACGTGCCCAAAAAGCGGTGTTGAAGAATTTGTCGCCCGAAATGGTAACGGCCGTGACCCTGGCCGGCGAACCCATCACAGCCAAACTGACCAACGCTCCCGGCAACAACGCCCCCATCGGCGGCCTCAAGGTCGTCACCGAGAATAGTTGGTTTGCTGCACGGCCGTCTGGCACTGAAGAAATCTACAAAATTTATGCCGAAAGCTTCAACGGCGCAGCACATCTAACCCAAATCCAAGCAGAAGCTCAAGAAATTGTCTCAAATGCATTTGCTAGCGCAGGCGTGTAACACACGAGGTTATGTAACACACGAAGTTGTGTAACACACGAGGTTGTGTAACACACGAAGTTGTGTAACACATTACCGGGCGGAAGAGTTTGCAAAATACACACTCCTTTACAAGATAGAGCTTTCTGAAAAGTAAAAGTTGGATTAACATGACAAATATGCCACTAAAATCAATTGAACAAAAAGAAATCAGTTTTTACGGTGATGAATTAACGGCCGTGCGTGCCAATGACGAACAAATCTATGCGTCATTACGGCATATGTGTCAAGCTCTGGATATTGATACAACAGGCCAAAGGCAGCGAATCCAACGGC
>JAGRDI010000159.1:0-505 GCA_020432765.1 Anaerolineales bacterium
ATACTGTTTACGCCGGTGTGGAAGATGCCGCCTTGTTCCGCTCCAGCGATGGAGGACAGACCTGGCAGGAACTTGACGGTCTGCGTGAAGTCAAAGGGGATCTATGGCAGCCGGGAGCCGGTGGCATGTGTTTGCACACCATCCTCTTAGATCCACGCGATCCCAATCGAATTTACATTGCCATTTCAGCCGCCGGAGCATTTCGCACCACAGATGGTGGTGAAACCTGGCAGCCCATCAATCGCGGCCTCATGACAACCAACGAACTGCCCGATTCACAGCCAGAGGTGGGCTTCTGCGTTCACAACCTGGCCATACATCCAAATCGGCCAGATGTTTTGTTCATGCAAAAGCATTGGGATGTGATGCGCAGCAATGACGCCGGCGGAGAATGGCACGAAGTCAGCGGCAATTTGCCCAGTGACTTCGGTTTTCCAATTGCCGTCCATTCCCATGAGCCGGAGACGATCTACGTGGTGCCGATCAAAAGCGATTCTGAGCATTA
>JAGRDI010000159.1:581-6571 GCA_020432765.1 Anaerolineales bacterium
ACAAATGGGCTGCCGCAAAGAGATTGTTATGTCAACATTTTGCGTGATGCAATGGCGGTTGATTTGCTGGAGTCATGCGGCATCTATTTTGGCACAACCGGCGGCCAGGTATATGTGTCGGCCGATTCCGGTGATAATTGGAAGGCGATTGTGCACGATTTACCGGCCGTGCTTTCTGTCGAGGTGCAAACGCTGCCATGATCCGTGTTGTTTTACCGTTTCATTTGCGCAATTTAGCCAAAGAAGGGAAAGAAGTACAGCTTGAAGTTGCAGCGCCAGTTACCCAGCGGAACATTCTAAACGCTCTGGAAGCCAAGTACCCGGTGCTGCGTGGCACCATCCGTGACCACACTACACAGGAGCGCCGTGCTTTCATTCGTTTTTTTGTCGATGGGCAAGATTGGTCGCATACGTCACCGGATGAACCGCTGCCGGAAGTTATTGCAACAGGCAGTGAACCTTTTCGCATCATTGGCGCAATAGCCGGCGGCTAAGGGCTCGTTCACAAATAAGTTAAGCCAAAGGACAAAAGACGAAAGACCGCTATGGCTGTCCTTCGTCTTCTGTCTTCCGTATGCTGGCTGACAAAACTGAAGGATGGCCGTCTATGCCCTCATACGTGCATATCTACGTGCCAGATGTAGAAGCCGCTTATCGGCGTGCACTTGCTGCCGGTGCAAAATCGGTGCAAGTGCCGGTGAAAAAAGATGATGCAGATAAACGTGGCGGTGTAAAAGATGCTGGGGGCACAACGTGGTGGATTGCCACGCAGGTTGAATAATGAATACATTTATTGCCTTGCTTAGAGGAATCAATGTGGGTGGGCATAACAAACTACCCATGCGCGACTTGGTTGCACTATTGGATGCAATGGGATTGGTCAATGTGCAGACCTACATTCAAAGTGGCAATGTGGTTTTCCAAACAGATCATACGGATTTGCCTGCGTTGGCGCGGGAGATGAGCACGGCAATTGAGGCCAATCACGGTTTTAAGCCGCAGGTAATGATGCTGCGCTTGGTGGATTTGGCAACGGCCGTTGCCAACAACCCGTTCCCCGCTGCCCAAGACAATTACAAAACACTCCACTTCTACTTTCTGGAAAGCGTACCGCATACACCAGATTTAGCCTTGTTGGAATCGCTGAAAACCGAGCATGAACAGTTCCAACTCATCAACAAAGTGTTTTATTTGCACACTCCTGATGGTATCGGGCGTTCCAAGCTGGCCACAAAAGTAGAAAAAGCGCTGGGTGTAGCAACGACTGCCCGTAACTGGCGCACGGTTAACAAGATGGTTGAGATTGGAACGGCCGTTGCCCCCTAATCTTCATCTATTTCTAAAATATTTTGAGACGCAGATGACCATCATCTGCGCCCACCAAACATCAAGGAGAATCAAATGACAACCATCAACCCCTATTTAACATTCAATGGCAACTGCGAAGAAGCATTTAACTTCTACGCCTCAGTATTCGACAGCGAATCACCCATGTTTAATCGCTTTAACGATTTTCCTTCGGAAGATGGTGCCCCAAACAGTGAAGGTGAAAAAATTATGCATGTTGCTATACCCCTCGGACAAGGCACGGTGCTGATGGGCAGTGATGCGCTGCAAGCAATGGGTACACCGGTGATTGGCGACAATTTTAGTCTGTCGCTCCAGGTAGATAGCCGGGCAGATGCGGATAAATTCTATGCAGGTCTTTCGGCTGGAGGCCAGGCGACCATGCCCATGGCCCAGGCACCCTGGGGTGACTACTTTGGCATGTTAACCGACCAATTTGGCATTCAATGGATGATTAACCACGTGCAAAATCAGGCGTAAATCACAGGGTAGAAATTCGTTTGCATGAAGAAATACGACAAAGAAGATCAGAGATTGATGGCAATTTGGGCTGCGGACTGTGCCGAAAGAGTGCTGCCTTTTTATGAGGAGGCACACCCGAAAGACGAGAGACCCAGGAAGGCCATCGAAACATGCCGAACATGGGTTTCCACAGGTAAGTTTAATATGGCTGAGATACGCGGGATTTCGCTTGCAGCTCATGCCGCCGCCCGTGACGCGAAAAAGAATAGCGCAGCTTGTTTTGCTGCGCGTGCCGCAGGTCAAGCTGTGGCGACGGCGCATGTTTCACAACACGCCTTCGGTGGTTCATACTATGCGCTTAAAGCGATTGCGGCAGATGATCCGGCTGATGCAGAGGTTAATGTTGCCAAAGAACGCAATTGGCAGGCAGAGCATATGCCAACCAAACTAAGGCAGGAATATTTAGAAAGGGTAATCGTTCAAAAACGCGGCAGCCGCATTTTTATCACAGTACAAAAAAATAAAGATTTTTGAGTCAAAATGAAAATGTAGCGCGATTTTCCGAATCGCGTATCGAATTACAAATTCGATTTGTTGATTGGACATTGGCGTTTTTATTTTACCAGAGAAGACTTGTCAGGTTTTATGAGCAATTTGCTCACATACCACTCGTGGTAGAAACCTGACAAGTCTAGAATTCCTCAGACTCAAGGATTGAGAAAGAACAGTATGGAACAGAAAATCTTATCAACGCTAGATGTCATTTATGAAAACTGGCGCGGCTACCAGGAAAAGCTGCGTGACTGCATCTCCCCGCTCAGCAACGAGCAGCTATCCCTGCAACCGGCCCCCCACATGTGGCCGGTAGGGCAGCTTGTGCAGCACATCATCTCTGTCAGGGCGGGATGGTTTAGCGGCACCTTGCAAGATGAGGATGATGCGATGACTGCCTACATGGAGTGGGGCCAACGTGACTCTCCAGACCGCAGTGGCGCAGAACTGGCACGCGGACTGGATGAGACGTGGGCCTTCATCGAATCTCGCTTGCAGCTTTGGACGGCCGATGACTGCGCCCAAACCTTCCCCGATGAGTGGGATGGTCAGGTGTGGCAGGTCTCGCGCAGTTGGGTGATCTACCATGTGCTGGAGCATGACCTGCATCACGGCGGCGAAGTCTTGTTAATCCTGGGCATGAATGGCCTGCAAACCCCTGACCTTTAATCGAATCAAAAATGTTCGTAGTAACGGCTTTAGCCGTATACTCGCTGAAGCGGTTACTACAAACCTTATTTTCAGAACAGGAACGACAATGCCTAAACATCGCATTTATACGACAACATTTGCCAGCGTTTACCTGCTATATGTTCAAAAAGCGGAACGCAAAAATCGCACAAAAGAAGAAGTTGATCAAATCATTTGCTGGTTGACAGGCTATGATCAGACAGGATTGCAGCAGCAAATCGAACAGGAAAACGATTTTGAAACCTTTTTTGACGAAGCCCCAACCATGAATCCCAATCGGTCGCTTATCAAGGGCGTCGTGTGCGGCGTTCGCGTAGAAGAAATAGAAGAGCCGCTCATGCGAGAAATACGCTATTTAGACAAGCTGATCGACGAACTTGCCAAAGGAAAGTCGATAGAAAAGATTCTGCGGCAACAGGTCATTGCACCACAATAATCTACACCTCAAAAGGAAATATGAAAATGGCAGAAATTTTATTGTTTCATCATGCACAAGGGTTAACCCCTGGCGTCATCGCCTTTGCGGATGAGCTGCGCCACGCTGGGCACATCGTCCACACCCCTGACCTCTTTGACGGCCGTACATTCGATTCCATTGAGAGCGGCATGAAGTTTGTCAGAGAACTGGGGTTTGAAGAAGTGATGGCGCGTGGGGAGCAGGCAGCAGCCTCTCTGCCGCAGGCGTTGGTCTACGCCGGATTCTCCCTTGGTGTTGTCCCGGCGCAAATGCTGGCTCAAACCCGACCTGGAGCGCAGGGAGCGCTTTTCTTCTACTCTTGTGTGCCGGTTTCAGAGTTTGGGCAAAGTTGGCCGCCTGATGTGCCGGTTCAGGTGCATGGCATGGATGCCGATCCGTACTTCGTAGATGAGGGCGACATTGATGCGGCTCGGGAACTGATCGCAGAAGCCCAAAATGGGGAACTTTTTCTCTATTCCGGCGACCAGCATTACTTTGCAGATAGTTCGCTGCCTTCCTACAATGCCCAGGCAACCGTGCTGCTGTTACAGAGGGTGTTAGCGTTTCTATTAACCCTATCACACTGACCAAATATTATTGAGAAGACACCAGTACGCTAGTAGCCGGAGTAAGAATGATGAGTTCGGAAATTGAAACACTCAAACAGTTCTTCGCTGCAATCAATCGTAATGACATGCAGACCATAACTAAATATTTTGATCCGCAGATTGTACGCATTGAGCCTGAAGGATTTTCAACAGTCGGTACCTACCGTGGTATCACCGAGGTACAAAATCACATCACGGAAGGGCGCGGGAGTTGGGCCGAAGGCACTTGCGAGCCTGAAAAGTTCTTAGTGAATGGAGATAAAGTCGTCGTATACCTCTATGCTTGGGTCCGCTTAAAGGAGGCGACCGATTGGAGTGGCGGTCGATTTGCCGATGGTTTCGTGTTTCGTAATAGCAAGATCGCCCAATACATTACCTTTTGGGAGCGTGAGGATGCTCTCAAGTGGGCCGGTATTGAAGATGAAGAGGCAATTTGAGTCAGTAAAACCAGAGAGTTCGCACTTCGTGACCCTGATGGGTACTACGTAATGCTCGATGTCCTGGCTGGTGCAGTCTCCAGCTGGTGTATCCGCTCTACTGCCTGTGCTGCACTGGATCGAGGGTATGATTTGACTTTACTGAAGGATGCCCAAAGCACCGAGTCGATGGAATTTGAGGACGGCGTTGTTGTTGAGGCAGAACACATTATCCGCGAGTTGAACATTGCGATGACATGGACTGACTATCCAGGGCGCACAACCAGCACGGCAGCGGTTGACGCATTTGCGTTTGGAGTGGAGTAACACATGATGCTATCCGTTGCAGTTAGACAATGGCTGCTTGATTCTGATCCGTCCATTCGCTGGCAGGTGATGCAAGACCTGACGGCTGCACCTGCCCATGAAGTTGCGGTCGAGCGGGCCAAGATCGCCACTGAAGGCTGGGGGGCACGGCTGCTCACTTTGCAAGGGGAAAACGGCCGTTGGGACAATACCGCCGAGGTCATCGCGCAAGATCGCAAGGGTGAAACCGTATGGACACGTTTCGCCTTTCCAACCTGGTGGCATTACGATGTGCTGCGCGGCTTGGAGTACCTGCGCCGCGCCAATGTGACGCCTGATGAACGAGTGGCCGAGGCGATTGATCTGGTGGCGTCAAAGCAAGATGGCAACGGCCGTTGGCTGCTTGAAGTTCGCTATCCAGGCGTGATGCCGGTCGAAATAGACGAGGGTGTGGGTCAACCGAGTCGATGGAACACGCTCCGCGCCTGGCGTGTGCTGGCCTGGTACTCAGCCTGAGATTAACGCAGACACTGCATGTTGTATGAGACTCAGATGGCTGCAAGCTGATTATGTTTAAAGATAGAAAATGAGTTTATTTAAATTGGAGAATTAACCGATGTCTTATCAAGCATATCTCGACAATATTCAAGCCAAAACGGGCAAAACGCCTGAAGATTTTCAGGTGTTGGCGGCCGAAAAAGGGCTAACAAAATACAGCGATGTCATGGCCTGGCTGAAGGCCGATTATGGTCTGGGGCATGGTCACGCCAACGTCATCGCTCAAATTGTGACAAAATCCGACGAACCCAAGCTGCTGCCTGATGAAAAGGTTGCCAGGTTGTTCACGGGTAAAAAAGAAAAGTGGCGGCAGCCTTATGATGCATTGTTGGCAAAACTTAACGGGTTTGGCCCGGATGTAGCGGTGGCGGCTACAAACAGCTACATTAGCTTGCTGCACGGCAGTAAGAAGTTTGGCATTGTCCAGCCTTCCACCACGCGGCTGGACATTGGTATTAAGCTGAAAGGGGCCGCCCCAACAGTGCGATTTGAAGCGGCGGGAAGCTGGAATAATATGGTCACGCATCGCGTCCGCATCAGTGATCCGGCTGAAATTGATGCTGACGTGTACGATTGGTTAGAACGGGCTTATGC
>JAGRDI010000159.1:6637-6792 GCA_020432765.1 Anaerolineales bacterium
CTCAACACCATGAATGAAAAAGGTTCGTAGTAGCGGCTTTAGCCGGTTAACCCACTGAAGTGGGTACTACAAACCTTATTTACACAGGAGATTCCCATGATAAAGACATTCACAACGGCCGTTCTCCAGGAAGAAGGCATGAACGCCACCGGCAT
>JAGRDI010000160.1:0-3143 GCA_020432765.1 Anaerolineales bacterium
CTATGCCAACAGTTTGAACCATGCCGATTTTTGTTAAAAGGAGTGATAGATGAAAAAAATCATCGTTTTATTATTAGGCACTATTTTATTGTTAGCTGCTTGTGGTGGTTCAGAAAATATGGAAACGGCCGTTGCTGTGGGCCCGGTAGAGGGTGGTAATACGGCCGTTATCAAAAACAGTTCACCATCTGAGGATAGTGTCCAACTCACTACTGATTATGCTGATGCCCTCTCGGTGCAGGGACAACTGGCTTTAGGTACTGTACAATTGGCTGGCAGCGATTTGTCAGTCGATCAAGCACAGGCGGCAACGTTGCTGCCATATTGGCAGGCACTCAACAGCCTGGTGCAAAGCGGTACAGCTGCAGATGCCGAAATGAATGCAGTAATCAAACAAATTCAAAGCAACATGACCGCTGAACAAATCAACGCGATTGCCGCATTACAGCTTACCCAGGAAAGCATGGGCGATTTGGTTGAATCTGGTCAATTACGCGGAGGTGGCGGCAATGCCGGAGGTGCCGGCCCGCCCGATGGCGGTTTGCCAGGTGAAGGCCCCGGTGGTGGTTTCCCTGGTGGCGGACCTGGCGGTGGCGGTGGCGATCCTGGCGCTGTTGAAACCCGGCAGGCTGAAATTGCAGCAGGTGGATCAGACTTTTTTGAGCGCATGTTAACCAATATGGTTGTTCGCAATTTGGAAGCGCAGGCCAGCGGCATTGATCCGGCCGATCGGTTTAATCCTTTTCAAGAAGCTGTCGCGGCTGTGAGTGAAGTCACAGGGGTCAGTGTGGAAGATATTCAGGCTCAAACCGCTGAGGGCAAGACGCTGGCTGAAATTGTCACTGAAAATGGTGGCGACCTGGATAACGTTTCAGCTGTTCTTGTTGAAACATTTACTGATTCTCCATTTTTAGGGGATCAGGATCCGGCAACGGCCGTAGAAGAATTTCTTAATAATCGCTTGAATCGTGCCTCGAATAGTGGTAACACCGAATAGAAAAACGAAAAAAAATCGCTTACAGATTTGTCTAATCCTTAGAATTGGACAAATCTGTAAACAAACAATCGGAGAAATTTTATGAAAAGACAATCTTTATTGCTGACATTGCTCGTACTCTTGATGATTTCAATTAGTGCATGTGGCATATTACAAGAACCTGAAGCGGCCAGCGCACCCATTGAAGCGGTGCCTTTGGATGTAACTGACACTGCCGGTCAGGAAGAGATGGATGATGCTGATACCACCACTGCCGCAGATGCAAATGCGGATGAGAATGAAGTGGATGATTCAGAAGAGATGGAAGAATCGGCCACAGAAGAGCCGGCGGTTGTAGAAGAGCCGGCGACCTCTGGCATTGTTATCTATCAGATTAGCCCTGAAGCATCCCAGGTTCGCTTTGAGTTGGACGAGGATTTGCGTGGTAATCGCATCACGGTAGTCGGTTCAACTGACCAGGTTGCTGGTGAAATTGGCGTTGACTTAAATAATCTAGCTGCGACTGAAGCAGGTATTATCCAAATTAATGCGCGTGCTCTGGCGACGGATAACAATTTCCGCAACCGTGCGATCAAAAATGAAATCCTTAAAACGGATGATTACGAGTTCATCACTTTTGAGCCAACGGCCGTTAACGGTTTGCCCGACGCTGCTGCCGTAGGTGATGAGGTTTCCTTTACTATAGATGGTAATTTGACTGTGCGTGACATTACACAGCCGGTTACATTTGAATTGACAGTAACAGTTGTTTCCCCAGAGCAGATCAGTGGCACTGCCACTACAATCATTAATCGCGGTGATTTTGGCTTGAATATCCCCAGCGTGCCCAACGTGGCCAACGTTGAGGAAGAAGTTGAACTTTACATTGATTTTGTAGCCAACGCGAAATAGAAAATCTATTGCGTATAGCGTATTGCGTAATCATTCTACGCAATACGCTATAATCTAAAAATACCCCGCCAGTTTTCCTCGTTTGAGATAAAATCCCCTCCATGTTGACACGTTTTCGATCAAATCGACGCAGTTCAGATGAAAAAGAAGCCCAACAACGCCTGAACAAAGACAGCTTACAGATATTCCGGCGTTTGCTGGTTTATATTAAGCCTTATTGGAAAGTGATGACCGTCTCGGTCATCGCTTTGTTGTTCAGCGTGGCACTGGGTTTAGTTTTGCCGCTGGTTGTGCGCAATCTAGTAGACATTGTCCTCATCGACAAGGATCAATTGCAGTTGAATCAGTTGGCGATCGGTTTATTGGTTGTTTTTGCCCTGCAGGCCGTATTTAGCTTTGTCCATCGCCTGACTATTGCATATGCTGGAGAACGCGCCATTAAGGATATTCGTATCAATGTGTATACGAGCCTGCAGCGTTTATCGTTAAAATTTTATGCTGACCATCGTACAGGTGAAATTGTCTCGCGGTTAACCAATGATGTTAGTCTGCTGCAGCAAGCACTCACAACCGATCTTGTGGCTTTGATTCGACAAGTGGTCACTTTAGTTGGGGCGGTGATTCTGCTTTTCCTCCTTGATTGGCGTTTGACCTTGCTGATTCTGGTTGGTATTCCGATTATGACCGGGGTGATTGTTATCTTAGGTCGTCGAATCCGGCAGGCATCGAAAGCGGTGCAAGATGCATTGGCACAGGCTGCCAATGTAATTGAAGAAACAACGACTGGCGTGCGCATTGTAAAATCGTTTGCACGCGAGGGGCATGAAATCGGCCGTTTCTCGGCACGCGTCAATGAAACTTATCTGGCTGCGATGGAACGCGCCAAGATCGGCTCCATATTGGGACCGCTGATTGGATTTATTGCTTTTGCCGCGATTGCGTTGACGCTTTGGTTTGGTAGTTACGAAGTGATTCAAGGACGTTTGACGGCTGGTGGATTGGTTGCCTATTTGGTGTATACGATGTTAGTCGCTACGCCGCTGGCAACGCTGGCAACTTTGTATGGCAGTTTTCAATCGGCGCTGGGAGCGACTGAACGTGTTTTTGATTTGACGGATACCGAACCGGATATCTGTGATAAGCCTAATGCACGGCCGTTGCCGTATGTGAACGGTGAGGTTGTGTTTGAAGGGGTTGATTTTGCATATGGCCGTAACATACCTGTCCTCGCCAATATTTCATTTACCGCTAAACC
>JAGRDI010000160.1:3267-3515 GCA_020432765.1 Anaerolineales bacterium
GATGTACAGGTTAAAAGCTTGCGTGAGCAAGTCGGGCTTGTGCCGCAGGAGACGATTCTCTTTTCAGATACTGTCTACGAAAATATACGTTATGGTAAGTTGGAAGCGACTTCTGCTGAGATTGAAGCCGCAGCAGAGGCGGCTAATGCCCACAGCTTTATTATCAATGACTTGCCGGATGGGTATGACACGATGGTCGGTGAACGCGGTGTCAAACTGAGCGGTGGCCAGCGCCAGCGTATCGCCAT
>JAGRDI010000160.1:3576-3904 GCA_020432765.1 Anaerolineales bacterium
CTCGACAGCGAAAGCGAGAAATTGGTGCAGGAAGCGTTGGAAAGGTTGATGATCGGCCGTACTTCCTTTGTCATTGCCCATCGTCTGAGCACTGTTATCAATGCCGATTGGATTTTGGTGTTGAATCAAGGTGAACTAGTCGAGCAGGGCACGCATGCCCAATTGTTAACAAACAGCGAGGGCCTTTACTTTCGCTTGCATCAAATGCAGTTTGCTTCTGTTTTGTAGTGTAGGATTTGTGATTTTCTAACTGGACTCTGGCGAAAAATAGATTTGTCAACATTCCTCTCTGGAAGCAAACATAATTTCAAACAAAAAAGTTGATAAA
>JAGRDI010000160.1:4021-8314 GCA_020432765.1 Anaerolineales bacterium
GTAACACGATCCAACTCATTGTCCAATAATACAACATGACTGGAATGTTCCATCCAATGCAGTTCTTTAATTTCGGATGCGACACCCTCAATGATGATTTTGCCGCTGTCTGGGTGAATAGTTGTGTCTAAGCCCCCCTGAACCACAAAAACTGGTTGTTGAATGGTTGGCAGCAAATCAATGACAATTTCCCCTAATTTAACCAACTCTAGCGCGGCTTTTAGGGGATTAACCCGATATCCTTGCCAGCGGTCGCTGCGATCCAGCCCTTCTTTGGGAATTGATGTCATAAAGGGAGCTGACAGTTTGAGTTTGAGCATGTCTGGTTCTGGGATGGCTAATTTGATGGCGGGAGCATAGTTCAGTACGCCGTTGATATCCGCATAGCGGCTTGCTAGGTAAAGCGCGATAACGGCACCTGTCGATTCGCCACCTACGAAAACATGTTCACAACGTGTCGCCAGTTCATGATAAACCTGCTCTACTGACCAGACCCAATCTTGCCATTTAGTTTGGTTTAAATCTTCCGGTGTTGTGCCATGACCGGCGAGCAGGGGAGCAGCGATGGTAAATCCGGCAGCTTGTAAGTTTTCGGCTAGCAGGCGTACTTCGGCAGGGGTTGCCGTGAGACCATGTGAGAGCAATACGGCCGTTTCGCCCCTCTCCCATAAAAATGGCTCTCCATCTAAATGCGGATTATGCAGACTCTGATTTAAGTTTGTCATAAATGTTTGAATTGAAAACTATCCCCTGGCTCTAAAATTTTGACTTCTACGTTGGGTGCAATTATGCTGGCGTGTTTTGCAAATGAGCGCGGTGGCGTTTTCATAAAAGATAACTGCATCCAGACCATACCAATGGGCACATAGGTTCCCCAATGGATGGGGATAGCAATTGTCGGGGTTAAATGTTCAAGCGCTTTGGCTGCGCGGTAGGGGTCTAGATGTCCAGACCCAATTGTTGGCCCATACCCCCAAACAGGAATCAATGCCACATCAATATCGGTACCTATATTTTCCATTTCAGGGAATAAATCAGTGTCACCAGCAAAATAGATTTCATCACTGCCATCGATAATGAAACCCATACTGTCGCCTTTATGTTTGCTCATGGGGACGCGCGTATTGCTATGATTGGCTGGTGTGGCAATAATTTTGACCCCATTTAGTTGAACGGTCTGGTCTGGGACAATTTCTTCAATATATTTAAACCCCTTTTTCTTAAGCAGTTTGGCAGCTCCTTTGGGGACGATGAGTGGCATGTCATAGCCAAACGCGCGTAATGTAGGAAAATCCAAATGATCCCAATGCATGTGTGAAATCAAGATGGCATCGACATCCCAAGCTGAGTAATCCGGTACTGCAACTAAACGTGCTAAATGAGCTGCGCGTTTGCGCAATAGCGGGTCGGTTAGCAGCGTTACGCCGTCCATTTCAACAAGAACCGTCGCATGACCGGCAAATGTAATTTTATTTTGTGCTTCTTGCGTATTTCCTGATACGTTCACAGCATCTCCAGGTATTTGTTTATCTATAGAATTGGACACTGGCGTTTTATATTTTACCAGAGGAGACTTGTCAGGTTTTATGATCAATTTGCTCACAGTCCACTCGTGGTAGAAACTTGACAAATCTAGGATTCGCCAGACTCCAGTATAGAAGTTTATCATAATCAAATGTAATTCGTGGTCAAATGATGTTTTCCTTATCTCTATTTTAAGGCACTAATCTTGAAAATCGAATAAGTCTGGATAAGCCCAAAGACCGGGTAGGCCGCCAGTGTGGAGGAAGATGAGGATGTCGTTGGGACTGAAACGGCCGTTTGCCACCAAATCCAGTAATCCGGCGAAAGCTTTACCTGTATATACCGGATCTAGAAGTATTCCTTCACTTTGCGCTAACAATTTTATGGCGACTTTGGTTTGTGCTGTAGGGTGCGCATAGGCTGGCCCTGCATAAGTTTTTTCGATCAGCGGCATTGTCTGCGCTTGGTTATGACCCACACTGCCGATTACTTCGTGCAGCGAGTTAGTTAAGCGTGCCAAACTACTTGGGAATGCTTTCCATAATTTGCCAATATCTAAGCCAAGGACGTTGATCGGCGAATTTAGCAGTTGCAAGCCTGCCAATAATCCGGCGAGTGTGCCACCAGTCCCTACTGCTGTAAGGATGGTGATCTTATCTAGCGGCAGATTGAGAGCCGCTGACTGGTTGTGGATTTCTAGCGCAGCGGCTACATAACCCAAACAACCCGTGACGCTGTGTCCGCCAACGGGCATAAAATAAGCCCTTGGCCCGACACGCAGCGTTGCCAGAATACGTACTAAGCGATTGGTAGTTTCCAGGGTCATGGATGCGTCGCCCCCGCTGCCAAAGGGGATGAAGTGCATTTTAGCACCCAATAGATCGTTTAGAAGCAGGTTGCCAGTGAGGGGAAACGGCCGTTTTGCAAAGAAAAACAAATGTGCCTCTAATCCCAAGGCAGCACAAGCAGCAGCCGTCATGCGCGCATGGTTGGATTGCAGACCACCGTATGTAATGACCTTCCTTTTGTTCTGCGACTGCACCTCAGCCATAATGAATGCGAGTTTGCGTCCTTTGTTTCCGCCTAAACCCGGCCCCAATTCATCGTCACGCTTGATCCAAATTTGAGGGCCATTAAGTTTTTGGGTAAGTTGAGGCAGCGGTTCAAGCGGAGATGGAGTTTGGATGGAGAGTAGTTGCGGAAAGCCGGCGAGTTGCCGGCTTAGTTCATCAGGTGTCATGATTAGAAGGTTGCAAAGTTTTAAAGTTGCAGGGTTACATGGTCGCAGATGAGAAACGTTTTTACTTTGCTACTTGGCAACTTTTAACTTCTCTGCTAGTCGTTTTGCCAGGCTGATGATGGTTAAGACGGTTGGTCGTGCCAAAGCTTCGGGAAAAACGGAAGCGTCACAAACATATAAATTCTTGATTTCAGTTGCCAAATCGGTTGTGAGCATATCACCGATACGCACAGTACCGGATGGATGGGTGCCACGTACCGGAGTGGTAAAGATCGTGTCAGGATTGCAGCCGGCTTTGCGCAGGATTTGGACGGTGATTTTTTCGGCGCGTTGCAAACGTGCTTTGTCGTTGGCGGTAAGACCTTTGGAGATACGGCCGTTGACCGGCACAAAACCACTAATCTCATCTTTCAACTTAATCATCACGCCCAAAGTATGCCCCCAACGATGCCAGGTCAGTGCATAAGCCGGCTTTTTGCGCAGCATAATTACCGGATAATTGAGCCAGGGATCAATTAAGGTTGAAAACATCGCCCCCAACTCGTCATCAGTATAACTCCAGGTCATGGGTGGTTCATTGCCAATGCCTTTATACGGAGCATGACCATAGACCATCACAGTCGTGTCCATTGTCATGCCTTGCCCTGCGCCGGACAGCCCGCTGCGCTGCAATATTCGTGGCGTGCCGATGCCGCCTGCAGCTGCGATCACTGTACCGGCATAAACTGTGAAATGTTTACGGCCGTGTTTACCGCTGACTCCACATACTTGCCTATTTTCGATTAGGATTTTGTCCACGAATGCCCGTGTCCAAACTTCAGCGCCGGCGCTGATAGCCTCATCAACATATTCGGCGGCATTCCATTTTGCGCCACAGCGGCAGCCCAGCATACAAGTTGAGCGACATTTGAATTGTGTGGCGCGTGCGGGACTCATGAACTTATCCTGCGGCTGCCATAATTGGCCAATTTCGGCGGCAGCCTCTGCGATCCGTGTCGATGCTACACCGCGCAAATCAACTGGCAAAGGAGCGACGTTGAGTTCTTTAACTGTGTCGTTGGCGTATTTGTCTAGTTCAATGCCATGTTTACTTGACCACCAGGGTAAGGGTGGTGCGGCGCAGGCACAATACATACTGGTTGCCCCGCCGAGGAGAAACGGCCGTATGATGTTCAACCCCTCTTTTGTTGCCAGAAACGATGCTTTTTCAGTGTAAAGCATGGCACCTGGGTAAGTGCCATACAGCGGATTAGACCGCCAATCATGACCTCGTTCGAGTAAGAGAACTCGTTTGCCGGCACGCGCCAATTGGCGCGTAAGTGTAGCGCCACCTGGCCCCGAACCGATGAGGATGAAATCAAATGATTTTTGAGAATCCATTATTTGTTAGCATAGCATAATCACCAATGGGATGCATTAACATCTTAATTCTAGACCTGTCAAGTTTCTACCACGAGTGGAATGTGAGCAAATTAATCATAAAACCTGACGGGTCTCCTCTGGCAAAATAAAAAACGCCAATGTCCAAA
>JAGRDI010000161.1:0-10344 GCA_020432765.1 Anaerolineales bacterium
AATTCAGAATCACGCGCCAAGCGGTAAGCGCCCATGCCATAGATCAAACCGAAGTTCACCGCCTTCGCAAAACGACGCTGGTTATAAGTTACTTCTCCGAGCGGTATGCCATAAACGGCCGCTGCTGTAGTCGAGTGAATATCTTTATCCTCACGAAAAGCTTCTAACAACGCTTGATCCTGGCTGATATGTGCCAAAACCCGCAGCTCAACCTGGGAATAATCCGCCGCCAGAAAGACCCAACCAGGATCCGTCACAAACGCTCTGCGGATTTGTTGACCAATATCGCTGCGGATAGGAATATTTTGTAGGTTCGGCGAACTGCTGGCAATACGGCCTGTTACTGCACCAGTCTGATTAAAACTGGTGTGGATGCGACCCGTTTGTGAGTTAACCATGTCTGGCAGCGCATCCACATAAGTACTCTTCAGTTTGCCTAATTCGCGGTATTCAAGGATGGCGTTGATAATGCCAGTTGAGTCAACAGCTTTCAAATTCTCTAACACATTGGCGGCCGTCGAAAAATTGCCGCTTTTCGTCTTTTTTAACCCTTTACTGGGCAAACCTATGGTAGTAAACAAAATATCGCTCAACTGCTGCGTCGAATTAATATTAAACGGCTCGCCAGCTAACGCATAAATCTCATCACGCAGGGCAATTAAGCGTGCATCCAGGTCTTGGGACATTTGTCGCAAGAAAGGAATATCAACCCGCATACCAGCTTGTTCTGCGGCTGAAAGCACTGGAATCAACGGGATTTCTAAGTCCAGTACTTTTTCAAGGGATTTTTCAGTAATTTCAGCTTGCAATGGAACCACCAAACGCAGGGTCAGGTCGGCATCAGCAGCCCCATAAGGCGCAGCATCGTCAATGGGTACCTCAGCAAAGGTTTTTTGGTTACGTCCTTTACCAATCAATTGATCAATATTGGTCATCTCCACGCCCAAACGATAGCGTGACAAATCTTTTAGTCCTTTATGATTACTGGCCGGATCAATAATCCACTCAGCAATCATGGTATCAAAGGTAATCGGTGTAACGGTTAAACCGTGACGATCGAGGATTGTGTAATCATATTTTGCATTATGGGCAACTTTGGGAATGGTCGGATCAGTCATGGCAGGCGCAATGGCTGCACGCACGGTTTCCCATGGTAGTTGTCCTTCTGCTAACTTTGCTTCCGTGGCAAAAAGCGACATCTGTCCGCTGCTGGCCTGTGCTTCACCGTCTATATGCCCAACAGGGATATAGTAACCAGTGGGCGGTTCGACAGCTAAACAAATGCCAACAACCTCCGCTGTCATTTTATCCAGGCCAGTCGTTTCTACGTCAAAACTAATTTGACCAGCATTCTCTAGTTTTTTAACAAGCTGGCCTAACTGCGCTTTTGTACGCACAATTATTGTGTCTGTGGGCGGTTGGGATGGCGCAACGGCCGTTTCCGGTGCATCTTCAATATTATCTAATAAAAGCCGTGTCAGCGTACGGAATTCTAATTCATGAAACAGATCAAGTACGGCCGTCGCGTCAAAATCTTGGGCCACACACGCTTCAAGATCCAAGGTAATTGGTGCATCGGTGACAATTTTTGCCAGCTTATAACTCAAATAGGCATCTTCTTTACCGGCAGCAATCTTTTTGCCCATCGCCCCTTTGATCGCGTCAATATGCGCATAAACTCCATCTAAAGTTTCATAACTGTTCAACAACTTTGTGGCAGTCTTAGCGCCTACGCCTTTTACACCAGGAATGTTATCGCTGCTATCACCAACAAGTGCTTTCCAATCCACAATTTGGTCGGGGCGCACACCAAATTTAGCAATCACAGCTGCATCATCATACAGTTCCGGTTCGGCGCTGCCACGGCGTGCGGGCAATTCTACTGTCGTATTATCATCAACCAACTGCAGCAAGTCACGGTCACCAGTAATGATATGGGCAGGCACATGATATCCTTTGGCTTGCGCGGCAATGCTACCCAAAACATCATCGGCCTCAAAGCCCTCCAATTCAAGAATAGGTATATTGAGCGCAGCAATCACTTCCTTAATGCGGCTGATCTGCACACGCAGTTCGTCGGGCATCTTTTCACGCGTGCCTTTATATTCAGCAAAGAGATCGTCGCGAAAAGTTCGACCTAGATCAAAGCTAACAGCGAAGTATTGCGGCGGTTGATCCGCAAACATGCGCTCCATGACAGTACGTATAAATCCGTAGGTGGCATTGGTAGGTTCGCCGTCTTTGGTAGTAAATGCTTCTAACGGCAATGCGAAAAACATCCGATAAGCCAAAGCGTGACCGTCAATGAGCATTAATTTTTTTTGCACAGGGGTATCTCCTTGGAAATTACCACAGAGAACACAGAGGAAAACGTTATGATCTTCGGATGTTCTGTGGTTTGTTATTTTTAGTTTGTTTCCAAAGTTATTATAGCTGGAAACGGCCGTTTCATAAATCATTGGCGTGAAATCCGTCCCATAATTTGATACTATTAGACAACATGCAAACCCAAATTCAAGAATTAACCATGCGTCATTCCCAAAAAGACGACATCGATCAAGTGTTAGCTTTAATGCAACATTGCGATATTGCTGAATACGGAGAATCAGACCCCGATAAAGAAGATTTGGAAAACTATTGGAAAAAACCAAGTCTAGGTGCAAATTGCAACGGCCTGTGTTTTCCTACGTATAGACGGCTAGATACAAACTGCTCAAAGTAGTTATTGATTCACCAGGAGATTGGACAGATGACAAACCAGGAACCCATCAAGATTATTATTGAGGATGAAACGCCTTATAAACCGGAAAATAAACAAACAAACCCACGCTCTGTTGTCAACGATGCCGGCCAAAAAATCACAGGTGCTGCCAAACAATCGGCACAGACCGTTTGGAACAGTGATACACGCCGCAAAATCACACAGCAGTTAAATGAAAGTTTGAATACGGCCGTTACCAAAGGCTCGAAAGCGATCAGTACCAAAGTTGCTGAAACCACTGAACAGACTGTACGTGAACAAACAGCGGCCGTGCAGTCCAAATTACAAGATGTCGATTGGACACACGAAGCCAAAAGCGGCATTTCCGCCGGCCTCAAATGGCTCAGCACACAACTCACCGACCTCTCCGAACGGGTCGTAGAAAAGAATGAAACCCCCAAAACAAAAAGCCCATCTGATAAAGATCAGACAGGCTAAAAAGTTAATAAGTTAGCGGATACTGGCGTTTTTTATTTTACCAGAGAAGACTTGTCAGGTTTTATGATCAATTTACTCACACTCCACTCGTGGCAGAAACCTGACAAGTCTAGAATTCGCCAGACTCCAGTCAGTTACAGAGAGGCAAGGCTGCAAAGTAAACAGGCGTTGAACCTGCAACTTTGTAAACCTGCCGCTCTATTTATCATCCAACGCGGCTATACCCGGCAGCGTTTTGCCTTCCAACAGTTCCAGACTAGCGCCACCACCTGTGCTGACATGCGTCATTTTGGCAGTCAGACCCGCCTTATGCACAGCCGCTGCTGAATCGCCACCACCTATCATCACTTGCGCTCCATGTTCAACCAGGCCAGCTAACAGCAAAGCCAATTGATTAGTGCCTTCAGCAAAATTGGGGAACTCAAAAACACCCATCGGGCCATTCCAAATTACCAACTGTGCGCCTTGTAACTCAGCATTAAAACGGTCTAACGTGGCTGGCCCGATATCGAGCGCCATCTTTTCAGGTGAAATACTCCAGACATCCTCAACTTTACCCACAGCATCAGCCGAAAATTCATCGGCGACAACAACATCAATGGGCAAAATAAGTTGATTAGAAGCCATATCTAGCAAACGTTTCGCTTCAGGAATCGCATCACTTTCAACCAATGATTTACCCAGGTTATGTCCTTGCGCTGCCAGGAATGTGTTGGCCATACCACCACCGATGAGGATTTTGTCGGCCGTGTTGAGCAAATTATCAATTAGTTTAATCTTATCGGAGATTTTGGCACCTCCCATGATGGCGACGTAGGGATGAGCCGGATTGGAAACGGCCGTTCCCAACGCATCCAACTCTTTGCCCATCAAAAAACCAGCGACAGCGGGGCCGCCCTTAGCTCGCATTTCCTGGGCAACACCTTCTGTACTGGCATGTGCACGATGGGCCGAGCCAAAAGCATCATCCACATACACATCGGCCAAAGCCGCTAATTGGCTTGACAATTCAGGATCGTTTCTTTTCTCACCTGCTTCAAAACGGGTGTTTTCTAAGAGTAATACATCGCCCGGCTGTAGCGCGGCAGCTGCGGCCGTTGCCTGCGTGCCAACAACCTCATCCACTTTTTGTACGCGACGGCCTAAAAGTTCACCCAACCGTGCCCCCACCGGATCCATAGCAAATTGGGTATCGGCAGCAGATTGGGGCCGACCCAAATGGGAACATAAAATTAGCGACGCACCCTGATCCAATAAATAGTTCAACGTAGGCAGCGCCGCATTAATGCGGGTATCATCAGTCACAGTAATATCATCGTTAGGGTCTTTGCTGCTCAATGGCACATTAAAATCAACGCGCACCAGCACTTTTTTACCGGCAACATCAATATCAGTTATAGTTTTTTTATTCATTCTTTCTCCTTGATAGCTTTTCAGCCAGTCAGCTTGTCAGTTAACTGGCTGACGCGCTGACCAGCAAAATGCTAACTGGCTATTATTCCGCATATTCAATTTGCAACGTATGCAAATCAGAATAACGTGCATCTTCTTTTTGTAAATCAACTGTTTTTGTTATTTTTCGTATGTGCGGCACCATTGCCGCCAAATTAGTATGGTACTGTTTACTGACGGCCGCTTGCGTGACTTCACGTTTATGTTGTTCTGCAATCAAATATTCTAGCGCCGCCGCCCATGCTGCCGGATTGGTTAAATTGGGCTGTTTCAAAGGTAAAAAATCACGCCAGAGACGACGGCCGTAAATTTGTGCCATCAACCCAAACCCTCGCTTCTGCAAACCAGGCAACAATAATTTTTCAACAGCATCTAGTTGTGAAACATTTTGTAGGGGTAGTTGTAAAAGTCCAGCATATAAGACAAAGGGCAATATCCACGGTTCAGATGCAAATTGATCCGCATCTTTTAACAGCCGGTCATTAGTCAACACGACCTGCGCACGTTGGCTGTTTAAGGGCGCATCAACAGCAGCGGGATTAATTTCAACGATGTGCCAGCTGCTATTTTGTTGTGTTAAACAGACCGTAACCAAGTCAACGGCCGTTACTGCATTATCAGCATCCGGCCAGGCAAATTCGATGTAAATGAAACGGCCGTTTTCCATTTCCACCGCCTTTGTCAACCCCAGGCTCGACCGCCCTAAAACCGTTTTAAGTAAAATATCAAAGCTTAAAAACCCATACAGATCAAGGGCATCGGCCGCCTGTTCACCCTCTACAACCAGTGAAGCCAACTCAGCTTCATCTTCAGCAAGCGTTGCCTCAATTGCTTGTGCCACAACTGGCCAAATCACTTCCCAAATCGTTTCTTCACTTATCATATTTCGATCAGAATTATACGTCTGATTAACATCCTTGTCATCAACAGGTTATTCTTTTTTGTGTGCATAACGGATGACACGCACCTTTTCCATAGTAACCATGCCATCCTGAAGCACCTCATCCAAAAAAGGCAAAATGCGCTGAATATATTCCTCGCTGTCCACAATTTCAATAATCAGTGGCATATCCTCCGAAACACGCAGCAACTTAGCCGTATGGATGCGGCTGTTGGCACCAAATCCCATGATACCGCGTACTACCGTCGCTCCAGCCAAATCGAGTTCTTTGGCTTTATATACAATTTGTTCATAAAGCGATTTCCAGCCCTTACGATCCGATTCACCTATAAAAATGCGTAACAGTATGCCATCTTCCGGCAGTTTCATTTCTTGCCTCGAATATTGCGTAATGCGTAGAGCGTAGTTCAGAAAGAATTACGTTTTACGCACCACGCACTATGTCCAAACCATGCTAATTTCCCAAGCGTCAAATTAACTAAGCCAAATCAATACGACCCGGCCTAATAAAACGCCCACCATCACCAAAATAATGCCTAAAATGTCACTGGCAAACACATTAATAAGTCCCAAACCAATATCCCCATTACGGATAAGGTTCAAGCTTTCCAGGGCGAAAGTTGAAAAAGTAGTAAACGCACCCAATCCGCCAGTAAAGATTAAATTGCGCATATGCGGAGAAATTGGAATGGTTGAGAATAGCTGCCACAATAAACCAATCAAAAACGCGCCAAGCATATTGACGATAAAAGTTCCCCATGGGAAGCCAGTACCGAGCAATGCATAAGCCCAACCAGATACTAAATAGCGCAAAACCGCTCCTGATGCACCACCAATAGCCAAGAAAATATATTGCAAATGTCGTCTCCTATTTTATGATGGCGGGTTGGGAACACAGAGTACGCTGGTTTCATCAAGCCGGTATGTGTCACCGCTAATCCCATTAATCGCCTTCAAGTTATCAACTGTCGTCCCACATTTGATGGCAATACTGGATAATGTGTCCCCTGCACGCACAACATATGCATAATTGCCGGGACAGGCAGCCGGATTGGCAACCGGCACCTGCAAAACATTGCCGGCATAAACCTGCGTTGAGTCAATCCCAAAACGAGCCATAAGCGGGATGGTGGTGTTAAACCCTTTTGAATTTGCGATACTATAAAGGGTATCGCCAGCCACAACTGTATAAGACACAAATAAGTAATCCCCTATGGCAGGAACCGGAGTGCTTGTTATGACAGGTGTTGGTGTGACGGGTGTTGCGCCAGCAGGGACGACTTCCTCTGCGGCCGCTTGTGTTTCTGCGCCTTCGCCGGTTCCTGCATTTTCAACTGCCGCTTGTTGTTCGAGTGTTTGTGGTTCTCCTTCTGATACAAAATGTAACTGCGTGTTTGGATCCGATACCACAAGAATATCATCACCGTCGACATTTAGGACATAAGTACCATCGGGATAGGGGGCGCGATCTTTTAAATATTGAAAAGTGAGTACGGCCGTTACTGTTAATACAACTAAAATAGCCCCAATTAAAAAATATACTCGCAGATCCTTACTCATTATTTAATGTGTCCTATTACCGGATAATTATTTAACCTTGGATGATCGCTGCTGCTTACGATTTGCCGCCTGACTCAGAGTAAAATCTGAAGTATTCAGCCACAGGGTTTTTCAATAGTCCACTTTGTAGCCATGATTTCCAAATCACGCATACTTACTCACGCTAGAACGCGAAAGGGATTTCGCGGCTGCAGTGCGGGAATTGCCGACTACTGAAAAACCGTGTATTCAGCCAAGCGCCCATAGCAGAAGGATATAGATTATGTTACACTTACCATAACATAATAGCAAGTGGAGAGAAAAATGATCTTTAACCGCGAAAAACGAGAGGAATTTGAAGCACTCACCCTGGCCCCCTATGCACTCCAAAGCGCACACTCCAAAGGACGCTTTTACCCCGAAAAAGAATCGTCTAGTCGCACAGCCTTTGAGCGTGACCGTGACCGCATCATCCACACGACAGCTTTCCGGCGTCTGGAATACAAAACTCAGGTGTTTGTCAATCATGAAGGCGATCATTACCGTACACGCCTGACTCACACGTTGGAAGTCACCCAATTAGGTCGCTCGCTTGCACGAGGAATTGGCGCCAATGAACATCTAACCGAAGCGATATGTTTGGCACACGATTTGGGACATGCGCCTTTTGGACATGCTGGCGAAGAAATCTTAAATAAACTAATGCGCGAGCATGGCGGCTTTAATCACAACACACAAAGCTACCGTATTGTGACCAAACTAGAAGAACGATATCCAAATTTTGTAGGTCTTAATCTGACTTATGAAACACGCGAAGGCATGCTAAAACATGAAACCGAATACGATGTTAGTGATGCCTCCGATTTTGAACCGGATAAACGCGCTTCGCTTGAAGCCCAAATCGCGAATCTAGCTGATGAAATTGCTTACAACGCCCATGATTTGGATGATGGTTTACGTGCGGGCTTGTTTTCACCTTATGATTTGAAACAGTTAGAAATCTGGCAAGAATTAACGGCCGCAATTGGCTGGCAAAATGGCCAACGCTTTGAACATATTGTGCGCCATGAACTCATTCGTGAATTGATTGGTCGTTTGGTAGGTGATGTTTTGGCAAATACGGCCGTTCAGATCAACACAAATCAAATTAACAGCCCTGAACAAGTCCAAACCCATTCAGCAAACCTTGTTGGCTATTCTGAAGATTTTGCTCCTAAAGTACGCGCACTCAAAGACTTTTTGTATCAGCGAATGTATCGCCATTATAGATTGGTTCGTATGCAGGAAAAAGCAGAACGTTTCATTGGCGACATGTTCGCCGCCTATATCCAAGAACCCGGCATGCTTCCCACTTCCGTTCAAAAACGGGCTGAAACGAAACCGTTACACCGCGTGGTTGCTGACTATATCGCCGGCATGACAGATCGTTATGCTTTGGATGAATGGCAAAAACTTTTTGACCCCTATCATGATGCATAAAGCAGCAGGGGTATTAAGGGGTAGAGAAGCAAAACTGTGCCAGATACAATCACGCTGCTACCTTGCAGCTCTGCAACCAATTCCTAAAAGTCCAATTCGTCAGCAGACCCGCCGGTTGTTGCAGGCTGTTCATAATCATCATCCCTGACCCACGCACGAATCTCAATTGTAAAGCGATCAAAGTAACTTTGTGGTGGAAAACCAGTATCAACTCCATAATCCATTTCGCTGATTTGGGCATTGATGATTAATGAAGTTGTCTCTAAAACAATTGTCTCGCCATCTTGGGCTAATACACGTTCACCGGAAAGTGCTAATTTGGCGTTTAAGGCTTCATCGTAAAAGGCATGGTCGCTCATCACAACTTTTGTGACGGTAGCGACATCTTGTTTATCGAAAACCCACACATTAAACGCTGTCGCGCTCGGCGGATCACCTGCACCGATATATTCGGCAACGGTAACGCCACATTCACCTAAAAACTCGCCATTTGTATTTTCAATGTCAAAAGAATCATCAAAAACAGGATTGCCACGCACATATGTGGTTTCAAAGCGGGCCAAAGGCACAGAACCACCGCTTTGAGGTGATGACGCAGGCTGAGCTGGCTGAACGGCCGTTTCCTGTGCATAAGCTGCGCTAGATGTTGATGCCGGCAGTTCCTGAACAGATGGTTCCAGCTCATTGGCAGACGTTGGCGCGTTTTGGCGGCGACTCAACACCCACAATATAGCCAAAACAAGGCCAACCAATATCAACAATAAAATAAGAATCGGCCAAGGGATAGATGAACCCTCTTCTTCTGGTGTTGTTGCGGCTGCATTTGGATCATAACCAGCACAACCTTGTCCGCCATTGACAATGCTCGCGACGGATTCAAGACGGGCGCTTTCTGCTGGATCACCCGACATACTCGCTAATTGGCAGGCGGCTTGATCGCCACCCCACCCGGAAAGTGCCTGGTTCACCATTTCCGCATTACCGGTCACAGCATACGCATCAGCTACGGCGGTAACATACAATGCTTTATAATTAGGGGCGAGTTCATTTGGCGTGGCATTTTCCCATTCCACAGGCCAGATCACCCAACCTATCAAAAGTCCAATCGCTAAACCAAAAAATAGTGCAATTAAGATTGCCCAAACAGAATATTTGCGAACGTAATCCATATGTTACCTGCCTTCAAAAAAATCAATCGAGACACCCCACAATTGGATGGTATCTTACCATAACTCAAAATCGCATACAAACTAAGTACAGGGTTTTTTCAGCAGTCGTGATTTCCAAATCACGCACGCTTACTGTATCAAACCCGATAATTTTAAGGTGATAAATACAAAACTGCACTAAAAAACTGGAGCTGGCGAATTCTAGACATGTCAGGTTTCTACCACGAGGTGAGTGTGAACAAATTGATCATAAAACCTGACATGTCTCCTCTGGTAAAATAAAAACGCCAGTGTCCAGTAAAAAATCAAAAGATAGTACTGGAGGACTATTGCGCATTATTTCACAATCTGTTACGATCTGTGTGTTGTCCTATGCGTAAAAACGTCTTGAAAAACAGTTTTTGAATATGAAGAATTTAACCCACACTTACAAAAGAGAATTAAAACTTCAACGGGGGAATCACATGTTACCGCGCCGTACGCTCCAAACTATATTTATTTTGCTATTATTTTTGCTCTCTGGCTTTCTATTGCAAGGCCAAACGCCCGGCACAAATGGAACTGAAAATTGGGTAAAGGCCCCCCTGGCTTCAGCCCAGGAAGAA
>JAGRDI010000161.1:10455-33974 GCA_020432765.1 Anaerolineales bacterium
AATGTCAATATCGTTGTCAAAATCCACAACCGGGGCAATATCAATGCGGAGAATGTACTGGTATATGTTGATGGCACAAATGCATACAAGGCAATGAGCGAAACTGTTGCTCAAATTAAGCCAGATCAACATAAAATGTGAATCTCAAATTGGATTTGCTAGGGAGATTTACCTATGAACATCCAGTATATATTATCGCCTACGCTGCCAATGCTCCCAATTCAAATACGGAAATTGTCTCATTATCATTCAACAACCTAAATGCCAACCAATACTTTTCCGGGGTTGGCAATACCGTCACATTATTAGCAGAGTGGCTTTTACCAGAAAAAACAGGTTTGGGTGAAACTCCGTTACTACTTCACTTTGAATTAAAGGAATCATTTGACTTTGATGAACCGGTCAGTATTGACCTTGCCTCACTCGTCACACCTGAACAGGCAGATGGCTTAAATCTAAAAATGGATTATACAACCATTCCTAATGGGGGCGGTAGCTTGCCTGTAACTTGGGATCCGCAAACGCGTCAAGCCGAATTTACGCCAACAGAGGCTGGCACATATGCTTTGCTTAGTGTGCCTTTGTACGATCAAAGAACACCAAACGATACCGCTCAGGAAGTAGAAGAACCATTTGTATGGGAACCACAGGTCGATCATAGTCAGGTGAGCGATTTTACGGGATCCATTTCTTATGCTCATCCCGTATCAATCCCACCTGGCCCAAATGGTATCCAGCCGCCTGTGGGTTGGGTATATAGTAGCGCAGGAACTAATGGTAATGCAGGAGCCTTGCTCGCCTTACCATATGGTGCTGGTTGGTCAATGACCCAACACATAGATATTGTGCAAAGTTTGGGGACTTGTCAGGAAGCATCGCCCGAGGATCCAAATTCCACTTCTGATTCAGGTGTAGCTTGTGAGAAGCAAGTTCAATATGGTCAAAATTTGTACTATACTCCTTATACACTTAGCTTCCATGGGTCTCAATATGAATTGTTCCATAGTAGTGGAAAAGGAAGTAACGGTGATCCAGGTCGCTATCATGCTGCTGGAGATGCTGGTTTATATGTTGAATATTGTAAAGCGCGTGAGGGTCACAGCGTGTCATCTGTTTGTGTTAGTAGTGATGATAGTGACAGCAACACCAATAATGGCATCCCCGATGAAATAGGACACCGCAGCGTTGGCTTTTGGATTGTCAAAACGCCAAGCAACAAAGCGTATCGCTTAGGGTATACAAACAATTCTGAGCAGGAAATTCGATTTGGCCATACACATGCTGAATTAGATAATTATGCCTATAAATGGCGTGTTGACAGAATTCAAGATCGTTTTTCAAATACAGTAACGTATACATATGATGAAGCCTTTAAGCCTGGGCTAAATGAAACAAATAAATGGTATCGTGTTCAAGCTGTTCAAAGCGTTTTAACCCAAATTTCCTATGGCGATAACAACACCTATACTATCGATTTTAGTTACGGAAATGGGGCAGTTGCCCAAGAATCCATAGCCGGTTGGAACACACTTGGTACTTTGCGTATGGTTCATGTAGAAACCCGAAGTTTGGTCAGTATTATAGTGCGGGAAGATGGTAATGATGTTCACGTGTACAGACCAAAATATGTCTGGGAACAATATGGTACCAATGATGCACAAACCCCTCCTACGCCAGGGCCGGTATCTCAATCACAATCTACTGAATGCGCTGATCACGCATTTGGCAGTGAAAGACAAGATGTGCATCCAAGAAATATCGGGATACTTGTAGAAATTCAAGACTTAGGATCTGCTTTGCAAGGGCGTACAGAGACTTACGATGTCCGATTTGGTTACACCTTTTATCTGACTGCAAGAAAGAGACTTGGTTATCGTAGTGGTACAACAGATTTGCGATATTGCGCACCCATTATGACGGAGATGACTACACTTTATGGCCCACTGAATCAGCCGACCGCTGAGTACGCAGTTAGGGAAATGGGGCTTGAAGCAAATAGCTACGGGGATTCAAGTGATGGTCTTTATTTTATTAAGTATGATATGGGTGAATTCGAAAGCGATGGTGATGAAATTAAAGATCGCACATACTCATTTTATAATACCGTAACAAGCCAAACTGAGCATAGTGGGAACACACTAAATGCGCCAGATATAGTGACCTACTACGAATACAATTTGCCACAACACTTGGGACAGGATAATAGCTTTCAAGGTTTTGCTGATGTAAGAAAGTGTGAGGGCGGATCCTGTACTGGCAATTGGCTGAGAAAAAATTACTTTGATTTCGCTGCATATGACTGGACGGCGTCTGATTCAACTCTGACCGGCAAGCTAACGAGACATGTCATTGATGATAGCGTGGGGGGGCGGAACTATAGGCTTGATAATACCTATGATGTATTAAGCAACCAGGTAAGTGGCGTACCGACAGATACTCGTCACCCAATCCTTATTACGCAAGTTGAGTATGACAAGCGCAATGGGGGTAATGTGGATACTCAAACCCAATTCGAGTATGACATGTATGGTAACCAAACTATAATCAAAGAATACGGAGGTAATGGATCGGTCCGACGAACAACTGAAACAAACTATGTGTACAATGCTAATTCAGATAATACTGGTCGTTGGTTAGTCAATCTTCCTTGGCAAACTACTCTCTGGGACAATGAAGATAATCCTTTTACTATACTTTCACGCGTTCGATCCCGATATGATGGTGCAGCTTGCGGTGACCAGACTGGATATGTACCAACCAACGGCTTGCTTACCAATAAAGATGTTTATATTCCAGGAGGTGGAAGTGGCGAGTGTGATGCAAATCATATAACCACCGGATACAGTTATGGAGGACTTTTTGGCGGTGATTGGTGGCAGCTTACCCGTATAGACGGTCCTTCTGGTTCAGATATGTGGGAGACATTTTTTTGGTCAAATTCAAGTCAATTGTATAGTCGTACTAATGCCATTGGTGCGACAACTTATACCTATGATTCGACCTTCCCATGGCTCATAGGGAGCATTACGCAACCCAATGGTGCTAGTACAGAGTATACATATGATAGCTTTGGCCGTTTAACAAAAACAATGATTCCCAATTCAACCAATGGTATCGCAAATCAGTTTGGAGTTAGATATACATATCATGAAGCAGATTACCCACTTCACATTGATACAATTACCTTTCTCAACGGGACAGATGTTGCTGACAATATTACCGAACGCACTTTCTACGATGCTTTAGGGCGTCCTCTCCAAAAGCGAACCTGGGGACATAATGAAGATGTTTCAACAAATTCGATCTTTTATATAGCCTACGACTCGCTTGGTAGACAGATTTGCCAAACTACACCTTTCATTGGGCAGCCGTCATATGAGTATAATCCAGATTTCAACTGTACCAATTCTTTCAGTACGCTCACAGAATACGATGGAATGAATGCCGTTACAAAGGTCACCGACCCAGCGGGTATGGATACTGTAACTTTTTACTTTGAACGCACACAAACAGTGACGGATGCAGAAGGTAATAGCACCATTTTCACGAATGACGATCTGGGGCGCCTAGTTTCGGTCAAAGATGCTAATAACGAAATTACCAATTACACCTATGATCTGGCAAATAACCTACGTTTTGTAGACACACCTGATAATTCCCAGACAGAGATGCGCTACGACAAACTAAATCGTAAAACCTATATGGATGATCCTGATATGGGTGTCTGGACGTATGACTACGATGTTGCCGGTAACTTAGCACGCCAGACGGATGCCAACAACCAACGGTTATGTTTCTATTACGATGGTCTTAGTAGACCAACAGAGACCCGCTATGATGGAACTGGCGCAAGTGATTGTCCTGCTTCCCCCAATGGCACAACTCTTGCAGAATATACCTACCATCTAAGTGGGGTGGGTGTAGGTTTACTTCACACAACAACCTACAATAGTGGAGATATAGATACATTTGATTATGATTATCGTGGACGTGTTACTCAGCAAAGTAGGATGATTAATGGCCAGACGTTTACATCTACTATTAGTTACGATAATCTCGACCGAGTATTGACCCAAACATATCCGAATGGTGAAGCGATTACAACAGGGTATGCGGGACAATTTGCAGATACCCTGTTCAGTGCTTTGGAAGGTGATCACCTCATCGAAGATATGAATTACAATGTGCGTGGCCAGTTAAGCAAATTGGTTCGTCATAATGTAGTTGGTTCGCTTGATACAAAATGGAATTATCATAGTGCTTCCAACAATTTCCGTTTGAGAGATATTGTCCATGGCAGTTGGCTTATAGACGAATTACCGGATCATCAGTACCTTTCCTACGATAGATTAGGAAACTTCAAAGAAATTCGGACACTATATGATTCGGAAATGGATATTCAAACATTTATCTATGATGATCTGTACCGTCTTGTTGATGCCCAAAGCTCTCTCCAATTTGAATGGGCACCTTCCTATCACGATCAGTATAGTTATAATGAATTAGGCAATATTGACAGTCGCACCGTAGATGGTGAAGTCTGGGGGTATACATATGACGTAGAGCACCCACATGCTGTTGCCACTATAATCCGCTCTCAAGGCGGTAATTTGTCTTACGAGTATGATGATAACGGTAACATGATTGAGCGTACCGAAAATGGCGTCGTTTATGACCAGGAATTCGATGTTCAAAATCGACTGACAAAGGTCACTGTCAATAGCCAAAACGAAACCCAATTTTTCTATGATGCTAGTGGTCAGCGCATTCTCACTATCCAACCAGATGGCACGTACATTTACACTCCTTTTGCCGGTTACGAAGAAGAACACATACCTAGTAATCGCCAGACAATTAACATTTCTCGACCCACGCGTGGTGAAACCCCTGTAGATGATAGCCTTTCTCAATCACAAACACCTTCACCGCCTGCTACAGATATTCGTGGCCGATCTCATGACCGCATTGATAACAGCAGACGTATGTCATCCAATTTACTTATTAACGGCGATTTTGAATCAAGTACAACCGGTTGGGGTTTCTTTGGTAGCGGTTATTGGTTCAATAGTACCCCTGGTACTGGTGACTCCCCTCCTACTGCTGCCCAAGTTGAAGTTACGGGTTATTCTAGCAACCAGTTTATGCAAAATGGTATTACCTTGCAGCCCAATACTGATTATCAGCTCTCTTTTGACGCCAAAGGCAATTATGGTCAAACAATAGAAATTCATCTACTAAAAGATGGCAGTCCTTACACCAATTACGGACTCAACACCAGTGAGACTTTGAGCAGTAGTTGGTCCCATCACGTTATCGATTTTACGACTGGGGGCTTTAGCACACAGGTCGATGATGCACGCTTCCGCTTTTGGTTCTCTAATCTTGGCACCTACCACTTTGATAATATTGTCCTGAGTGAAGCAAGTGGTAGTGCTACTGCGACACCGATTGTAACCGCGACCAACACACCCATAGTGACAGCCACGGAACCTGGTGCAACACCAACTAATACACCTATAGCTACCAGCACACCCACAGCAACGGCAACAAACAACCCGCCGGGTAATAGTGATGCCATCCATCGTTATAACCTTGATGATGGGCAAGGAATCATAGCCGAAGATAGCGCCGGAAATGCTGATGGTACTCTCTATGGTCCTACTTGGACAACTGGATATAGAGGCGGTGCCTTGGATTTTGATGGCGAAGATGATTACGTGGATTTGGGTGATGTGGACATAGTTAGTAGCAATAACACTATGACAATTGCTTTCTGGTTCAAGGCTGATGATTTTGACGTGAGTGATGCTCGTTTTATCTCCAAGGCGATTGGTGACCAAAACGATCATCATGACTGGATGGTTAGCACCCTTAATTATCGTAAGCTGCGGTTCCGTTTGCGTACCGATTCGACGACTACATCTCTTGAGACCGTAGATGGCATTGTAACTACTAATAAGTGGACTCATGTCGCGGCAGTTTATGACGGTAATAAAATGTATATTTATATAGATGGCGATGAAGAGGAAAGCACACCTAAGACAGGCGACATCACCAATCGTGATGGCAATGTTGCCCTGGGTAATCAGCCATACGGAACTGGCTCACGCCCCTTTGATGGGTTGATGGATGAGATTTGTCTATATGATAAAGCATTGAGTGCTACAGAGATCTCGGCGATTATGGCGAATGGTTGTGTTGCTAGCACCTCACCTACGCCTACACCTACGAACACACCCACACCAACTACCGAGGTGACCAAGATTCAGCGCACATACTATTCGATTGCCGGACAATCGGTTGGAGTGCGCACAAAAAAGATACTTAGTAATGGTTCAACTGAGTTTGATAAATTGTATTATATGTACACGGATCACCTTGGCAGTGTTGGGGCTTTGAGTGATGCCAATGGTGTTTACGTAACTGACAGTCTGACTTTATATCGTCCATTTGGAGAATATCGTCGTACAACAAGCACTAACCCTACAATTACTGACCGCGGGTTTACTGGTCATAAGCATAACACTTACATTAAGTTGATAGATATGAACGCACGTTGGTATTTGCCCGAGATAGGCAGATTCATCAGTCCCGACACCATTGTACCAGATCCCACAAATCCGCAAAGTCTAAATCGCTATTCCTATGTAGTTAATCGACCCCTTGTTCTTTCAGATCCAACTGGCCACATCCCATGTTTTGGTGGCAACAACCCAAGTGAATGTAGCTGGTCTGGAACGAACCATCATGCAGTGCCAACCGCAGGACGTCAACAAGACTTGGCTAATTATACGACTTTCTTATTGGCTGAAGTGCGTAACCCAGATGCAGGCATTACTGATGTGGAGGTTATGGCACGTATGATGAATTTTGCCGCAGGATTCAATACGGGTACGCAAGACTGGGCAAACGACATCACCAGTGTTGTAAATGGAACCACGGGATTATTTACTTTGTTAACGGCTGTGCCTGGTGATCAAGCCCCGCAATTCGGTGATATTGGTTTTCACCCAGTATATCAAGATGAACAAAACCAAATCTATCATTGGTGGGCATTTGTAAACACGGCCGTACAAGGCGGCCAAATTGGCGCAAATCTCATTGGATATGTCGGCAATGAGGTACATGAATTTTGGGATCCAAGAGAAGCCTTTAGGCAACCGGCCAGCGGTTCATCATGGCAAGACTACGCTCTGTCTGAAAATGGAATGTCATTCGGTTTATCCTTGTACTATGGTTATACGACACCTGATAATGCCGCAAACGTGACGCGATCAATGCTGACAACAGATAACAGGCGACCGGCAGTACGCTGGATGGCCAACAATGTTAGCAACAATTGGTTACCGCCGAATATACTACGCAGCTTAATAACTGCATTTCAATAGAGAGGTATCGTGAAAATCTTTAAGATTATGCTTTTATGTGTGTTTATCGGCTGTATAGGCTGCAGCCAGATATCAAAATCGCTGGAAGAAAAACGAGCACATGCAACTTGGGAAGCCGAACAATACCCATGGGCATTTAATCCCATCAATACAGAAAGCCAATTACAGCTTTGCCAAGCATTAGGAATATCGACGGATGATGAATTTTGTCATGTAGATTCACCTATGAAACATCAAGATATTTATGAAAAAATGCAAGAACATTTCCCTATCAACAAGACTATGTACTCAGAAGTTGAAGCAAAGCTCGGTCATTACCCCCATTCACGTGAAGAAACGCGGCAACCAGACGGAACTTTAGTAGGAATAAGGTATGCATATCGACTCAGCGAATATGAAGGTGCGTGTATCTATTTTCAAGTAAATCTGGCAGACAACCAAACTATTGAACGGATTGGTACTTCTGGTCTAGGAACTGGCCCGAGTCCAACCACCTGCGGTCCAACTGATTAGACAGCACAAATATGCAATAATAATTCTGCACCTTAACAACCATCTATATATATGAAAAGAGGAGCGGCAGGGCAACCTGCCCACTCCTCCCTTCGTTTTGGGTAAACACAGTCTACTCAGAATCAGCCTTGGCGTCAATAAGATTTTGTACTGTTCAGCCTTAGGCAGACAAACCCAACAGCCCAGTACGCAGCGTATGCAGCAGTTCACGTTGTTGCGCATTCAGCGTGCCAGCCTGCAACGCATCAACCAGCGCCACCAATTGACCACTGTTGGCAGACATTTGCTCCGGCATGGGCGTTAACTGCAACTGCTGCTCCACCGTCGCCATCGCACGATAATAATCGGCCGCCACCGTCCCATCATAAAGTCGGGCATACGTCAGTGTGGTGTCAATATGTTTATGTCCCAACAACGCCTGCACCGTCAGGATCGGCGCACCCGCATTTAGCAGCAGTGTGGCACAACTGTGACGCAACTGATGCGGCTGGATCGTCAGTCCACTCCGCTTGCCAAAAGTGCGTAACCGCTGGCTGCAATAGGTCACCGTCAACGGCCGATGCCGATATACAAACAGATGGTCACTCGCCAGCGGGCCACGCAGAGGTAAATAAGCTTCAATCGCTGCTACCGTGGCCTGGCTTAAAAAGACAACCCGGTCTTTTAACCCTTTCGACTGCACAATCCGCACCCGCTGCCCGACCAAATCCAAATCTGCCCGACGCAAGCGACGTACCTCCCCCACACGCAAACCACTGTGCAGCATGAGCAGGAACCAGGCTCTGTCCATGATACCGGTTCGGCGCAAACCAGCATGGTCACTGGCCGCATCAGTTTCAATTTCAGCCGCAATGCGGCGCAGCCGTTCAACCGACACATCTTTCGGCAACTGCTTTCCGCATGGCAGGCGTGCTACCTGGAGCATGCGTTCACAGATTGGACGGCCCAAATCTGCCAGATAACGCAAGAAACTTTGCAGCGCGTGTAGCTCCTTATTTGTTGTTGTCGGCTTCATGCCAGCCGCCAGACGTCCATCCAAATAAGTAAACCAAAGCGGTGGCGTCAGGTCAACAGCCGCTGTCAGGCTGGTTTCCCTCGCCGCCCAGCGCAAAAAGAGCGTTAACTGACCCACTGTGCGGTCAGTTAAGTGCCTTTTCTCCTCCGGCAGCCAGGCACGTTGACGGTGACGAACGTAACCGCGAATGTCGGTTGCTAGCCAATCTGGCAAGCCGTCGAGAAAATAAGAGCAATTAATGGGCTTCTCCGGCTGAGGTTTACCTTGCAGTTGGCGCAAGAATTCAGCCAGCTTGCGCAACCCTTTGTTGTAATCACAGCGTGTTCCGGCGCTCGGAAAGTGGGCAGCAATGAGTGCGCGCACGTCATCTAAGTCTGCGTCGCTAATTTGCCAATACGGTTTGTCCAGCTGGCTGATCGCCAACCGCATGACACAACTATAGATGTTGAGCGTAGATTGACTGTATCCTCCCTGACGTAACCAACGACGATAATTTGCATAGAATCCCTGATTAACTGGCGACCAAAACCGAACAGGCGTATACAAATCTGGATTAGTTGGCGAACTCATCATCCACCTCCATCCATGTTCAGCCGTGCCATCAGGACAGTCATCGCCGCCTGATAGTCGGCTTGGGTCTGGCCATCTGAGATATGCAAATACAACTCAGTCGTGCGCAGCCGGGCGTGGCCGAGGAGCTTCTGGATAGTTGTAACGGGGACACCTGCTTCTACCAAATGGCGGGCAAAGGTATGGCGGAATTGGTGGCAAGTGACCCACAAACCTGCGGATCGACAATAACAGGCCAGGCAATATTGAATGCCCGTGACAGTTAAGCGACGGCCGAAACGGTTGAGAAACACAGCCTCTACTGGCACGGCAGGACGCACAGTCAACCAATCTTGCAAAGCTGAGTGCGCTTGCGCGGAGAGGTAAACCACCCGCTCCTTTTGCCCCTTGCCAGACAACCAGAGTCGGGGCAGTTGACCAGAGGCAGGATGTAAAAGCAGGTCGTTGAGACTCAGATTGCGCACCTCACCCACGCGCAGCCCACAGCGTAGCATAAGCATAAACATCGCTTGGTCGCGGGGTGAGTCGATGACGCTGAATAGCTGCTCGATGTCATGGTCTTCCACATCACGGGGCAGTTGCCGCCCCTGGCGGATGTAGTGGCGTTGGGGGATAACCGGATTGCATGGGGCATTGGCATTCATGAGGGACAAAAAGCGGTAAAAGGTACGCACAGCTGCCAGGCGTCGATTGACGGTGGCGATGGCATGATTCTCCTCTTGGCAATAGGTGATGAAAGCATCGATATCGCCGGGAGAAATCTGGTCAAAAGGTTGTTGGCTCCAGGCAAAAAACAGAGCCAGGTCGTTTGCATAATGAATATGCGTGGACGCATGAGGGCTGCGGCGTCGCAGCCATTGTTGAAATTGTTCAATTTCGGATAACATGTAAGCACCTCCAGGTGGTTAAATAGGGTTAAGAATCTTGGGCTGATCCTTTTGCCTTATCGTACCATCTGGAGTTCTTACTCTCGCAACTTAATGTAATAATAATGATCTTGGCTTGATTTACATGAATGCAAGATATTATTTGCCAAACACGAACCGCTTTCTAACTCCTGACACCATTGTACCTGATCCGAAAAATCCGCAAAGTTTCAATAGATACAGCTATGTATACAATAACCCTGTCAACTTCACTGATCCCACAGGCCACGACCGCTGTGGTGTGGCAGGAACGGTGTGTAGTGATGAACCACCGTTTATACCAACAGACCTAACAGAATGGTTAGTTAATGAAATGGTTCATCATGTTACAGGATCCGAATTAGAGGCAATGAGAGATGCGAATTCATTTTCTATAGAATGGTTTGCTGAATCCGGTACTTTCTTCGAACTTAACACAGGCCATGGTAAATGGGATGTCAAACGCAATATTGAACGTGAGGTTGGTACAGCAATAGTTTTATGTGGTGATAAGGGATGCAATTGGTTTGACTATTCAACACCGGGAAATATCCTCTATGGTTTTACTGCGGCTTCGGTTGAAATTCCACAAGATATATCAACTGCTGCAGGGGGTTTTCTGGAAATCGTTGAAGGAACAGCAAAACTTGGAAATTATTCTACACTTTTTGAAGATCCGCTGGATGCATCTGCAGTAGAATTCGGTTATTTTTTGTATGAACAATATGGAGAAAACCTTACTGTAGAACAATTTAAGATGGAATTGACACTGGATTTACAAAACACAATGCAACCCCCTGTCAATATACCAAATAGATCAGCTATTCCACAACCAAATATATACCCTTTAGGACGATTCGATTTGGAGTATTAAGATGAATAGAAAACGGTTATTTGCAGGACTACTTATAACGATATTAGCCTTAACTTCGTGTACGATTATTTATCAGTTGTTACTAAATGGTTGCATATTTTGGAATTGCGCCCCAGATCGCTCCTTTTCAGTGCTAGATCTCGACCTGCCAGATTCTTTGTTTCCCGAGAGTGCAGAAATTCTTCCATTATCCACTTTGTCTGAGTTGGACGGAGCAATTGAAGCTGGGGCAAACACAGTTTATTGGAATGAGTATCAAGGTCGTTCAGTCTATGATGTTCGTAGGTATGGTACTGAAAAATCTGCATCAGACTTTTACATTAGGGAGGTAAAGAATATCGTTGCTCGCTACGGAGAAATTCCAATTGATTATACCAGTCAAAATGCAGATGAATATTTTACAACGTGTGGGTATTCTGATACAGGCCATAGGTGTTGGTTTGTGGGTAGATATCAAGAATTCGTTATAGTTTTTGTTGTTTCCATCAATGGAGAAATGTCTGTCGATCGATTCAAAGAAATTGTGAAATACATAGATAAACAAATATCTGACAATCTTGCAGGTTAAACTTTCGACATTGTTAGATTTGGAAAGTGTTGCGAGATATTACCTGTAAAAATGCTACCAAAATAGTATTCATATTGGCTGATGGAAATGTGGATAACTGCAAACTTCCCAGTTACCCACATTCCCACAGCCCCTAATACTACGACGGCATCCTCACGAACGACGGCTGTTGTGTTCTGCTCATTAAAAATTCCATATGATTTAGTTTCAGTTTGTTGTCTGTTGCGCTAAACAACAGCGGAGTTCTTCAAGAACCATTCGTTGTGTATGATTTAGGCGTTGATGGTCACGCAGCCAGTGACGATGTCGCAGCACTGGGCATTCAATGGTGGGGTCTTCATCGGCCAAGAAGCGGTAGAAGGAGGTAACGGCCGTTACGCTGCGGTTGATGGAGCTACTTTTGAGACCCCGCTTGGCCTGGAACTCGATGAAAGCGTCAATGTCGTGCAGGGTAACGTCGGCTGGTGAACAGTCGCCGACGATTTTGGTGAATTTACGCAGATGATATTGGTAACTTTTGGCGGTATCGGCACCTGGGTTGCGTCGCCGCAGCCAATTGACAAAACGATCTACTTCATTGAACATAGTTGAACCTCCATAAGATAAATTTGGTTGATGTAAGGAGCAACCATTCTATCTCATGGAGGTTTTTAACAATCTATGTCGAACCAACCTGAGGAATGGGGGTTCGTGTTTCCGGTCTTTGATGGCTTGTTGGACGAGGTCTGTTTGTATGACAAACCGTTGAGCACCGCAGAAATCTCGATCATATGAGTGAAGAACCGAAAACCAGTCCATTACAGACCTTGATCACGTGTCGCGGTTTCAAGCGCCATATCCTTGCCCTTGTTGCAAACGATAATCCAAAGCCGTATAACGCTGCGACACTTTGTTATTGCTCAATGCAATTTTTATAGCACGGCGCGTACCTACAAGAATCACCAACTTTTTCGCACGCGTCACGGCCGTATACAATAAATTGCGCTGTAACATCATATAATGCTGCACGACTACCGGCATCACCACACAAGGATATTCCGCCCCCTGACTTTTATGCACGCTGATAGCATATGCATGGATCAGTTCGTCCGCTTCCAAAAAATCATAAACGGTGGGTGCCCCGTCAATATTCACCGTGATCACCTGTTGGATAGGATCCAACGCAGTAATGCGACCGATGTCACCATTGTAGACATGTTTATCATAATTATTGACTGTCTGCATGACTTTATCGCCCACACGAAAGATACGACCGCCCAAACGTCGTTCGATTTTGCGGCCACCCGCCGGATTCAAGGCCGCCTGTAACACCTCGTTTAAGCGCGTCACGCCGACAGCACCATTGTACATAGGAGCCAACACTTGAATATCATCCATCGCATCCAGGCCAAATTTATGTGGTACCCGCGTTTTGACAATCTCGACAAGCAAATCGGCCGTTTCTTGAGGATCATCTTTGATAAAAATATAAAAATCGTTGGCTTTTGCACTCGTTTGTGGCATTTGACCCGCGTTGATTCGATGGGCATTGTGAATGATGTAGGAATCAGCCGCCTGCCGAAAAATGGTCTGTAACCGCACAACGGCCGTTACGCCCGAATCAATCAAATCAGCCAATACATCACCAGCGCCCACCGACGGCAGTTGGTCGATATCGCCAACCAACAACAAATGTGAATCAAGTCCAATCGCCTTGAGTAAATTATTGGTGAGCACCAGATCAAGCATCGACGCCTCATCAATCACGATCATATCGGCGTCGATAGGATTGTCTTCATTGCGCCCAAAGCCTTCGCCGGGATTGTATTCCAACAGACGATGTACCGTTTTCGCTTCACGGTCTGTAGCTTCCGCCAACCTTTTGGCCGCACGACCAGTAGGCGCGGCTAAAGCCGCACTAAACCTGCCGCGATCCAACAAATCCAGCAGTGCCCGCAAAGTTGTCGTTTTGCCGGTTCCCGGGCCTCCCGTCAGGATGGTGACTTTGTTGGTAACGGCCGTGACCACAGCTTCAACTTGCTGCGCCGCCAATAACACGCCCGTATTTACGGCTTGCACAGCCCTATCTGCCCCCTGCTGCCGCATTTTGGCTTGTAACGCCGCTAAACGGCTGGTGGGGTGGTCGATCATACGGCGCACACGGTTTGTGACACCGATTTCGGAATAATAGAGCGGTGTCAGGTAAACCGCGTTTTCTTCTCTTAGGGCAGCTGTTAGCTCTTTTGGTTGTGAGGTTGATGGTTCTAAACCAATTGAGCCAATTGGATCAATCTTGTAAACCAGCGTTTCGCGCTTGATCAAGCCGCTTGTATCGAGTTTATTGATGACGGCGGTTACTTTTTCCGTTTCCAAACCCAATATGTCCGCCGCCTCTGGTTCCAACGCATCTTGCGGCATGTAGACATGACCCTCTTCAGCCATGCGGTTGAGCGTATAAGCCACACCCGCCTCGATACGACCGGGATCATCATGCGCCAACCCGAGTGCCTGGGCGATCTTATCGGCGGTCTTAAAGCCAATGCCATAAATATCTTGCATCAGACGATAAGGTTCACTTTGTACAATCGCCAGCGAATCATCCCCGTATTGTTTGTAGATTTTGACTGCCAGCCCCGTTGAAACCCCATGATCCTGCAAAAACAGCATCACATCTTTAATCGCTCGCTGCTCTTCCCATGATTTGATAATATTGGCGACACGCTTTTTGCCAATTCCCAGCACTTCACCCAAACGTTTGGGATCATTGTCGATAATCTCTAAGGTGTCGGCACCAAAACGATCAACGATGCGTTCGGCCATCACTGAGCCTACCCCGCGAATCATACCTGAACCGAGATAGCGCTTGACACCTTCGATGGAAGCCGGCCTTGATTTTTCACACAATTCGGGTTGGAATTGCCGGCCATGTTTTGGATGGCTGATCCAGCGGCCGGTCAGCTTGACCCATTCGCCAGGATTGAGTTCCGGTAAATTGCCCACGACCGTAATTAAAGCGTCACGACCGCTGGCGTATTTGAAAGGCAGCATGCCGCGTGTATCCGGCTTAATGCGTACCACAGAATAACCGTTTTCCGGGTTGTAAAAGGTGATACGCTCAACAGAGCCGGCAATTTGGACAGTTTCAGACATTACGGCCGTATATGCCCATCTCCGAAGCAAACCCATTTGTAGGTGGTGAGTTCTTCCAAGCCCATCGGCCCGCGCGCATGCAGTTTTTGCGTGCTAACGGCTACCTCTGCACCCAGACCAAATTGACCGCCGTCATTAAAGCGCGTGCTGGCGTTCACAAAAACGGCTGATGAATTGACTTCATTCACAAAGCGGATTGCATTCTGCCAATCATTGGTAAGAATACTGTCAGAATGTTCGGTGCTGTGATCTTGGATATGGGCAATCGCTTCACCCACATCTGCCACAACCCTCACACCCAACTTCAAACCCAACCATTCTTGATCAAAATCATCTGGGCCGGCCGGCACAACGGTTGCTTTGTGGCCGTTGCGCTGCAAAATCGCCAGCGCAGTACCTTTGGCATGCAGTTCAACATCACTTTTTGCCAGACGTTTCGCCATTTTGGGCAATAGATCAGCGGCAATGGTGGGATGAACCAAAACGGTATCCAATGCATTACACACCGATGGCCGCTGCACCTTCGCATTCTCAATAATATCGACTGCCTGCGCCAAATCCGCGCTGGCATCCACATACACATGGCAAATGCCTATACCGCCGGTAATCACCGGAATGGTCGCTTCCTCGCGACACAGACGATGCAAACTGCTGCCGCCACGCGGGATGATCATGTCGATATATTTATCTAGTTTCAACATTTGGGTAACGAGGCTGCGATCCGGATTATCGATATATTGAACGGCCGTTTCTGGCAAGCTTACCTTTTCCAATGCCGCCTGAATCACATTCACCAATGCCAAATTACTACGCAAAGTCTCGCTGCCACCACGCATAATGGCCGCATTCCCCGTCTTCAAACACAAAGTCGCGATGTCTATCGTCACATTGGGGCGTGCTTCGTAAATAACGCCCAAGACCCCAATTGGGATGCGGCGGCGGCTAAGACGCATCCCATTGGGCAGCAAGCGGCTCTCTAGTTCAGCGCCTACCGGATCAGGCAATGTGGCCACATGGCGTGTATCTGCCGCCAAACCAGCCATCCGCGCCGGAGTTAACAACAAGCGGTCTAATAACGCATCACTCAATCCTTTGGAACGGCCGCCGGCGATATCTAACTCATTTTGCGCCAAAACAACATCCGCCTGCCTCTCGATCTCTTCTGCAATCGCCAACAAGGCTTCATTTTTCTGATTCGTAGTCAACACTGCCAACTTACGGCCGGCCGCTTTGGCAGCTTTCCCCATCGCAGTTAAATCACTCATTTTTTGCTCCTATTCAATGGCTACACCTTACATCAATATCAAATCATCACGATGCACGACTACCGATCCATAAGCATAACCCAGTCGTGCTTCTATTTCATCTGAATGACAGCCGCTGATTTTATTTAAGTCTTCGCTGCCGTAACGCACAATGCCGCGTGCTAATTCTTGGCGGCCTGGCCCCAAGATTATTACCGTATCGCCCCGTTTGAAATAACCTTCAACAGTGACAATACCAGCGGGCAGCAAAGAACGGCCGTTGTCACACAAAGCACGCGCCGCACCAGCATCGATCAACAAATTGCCGGCCGGTTTTTTACCCGCAAAAATCCAACGTTTACGGTTAATCAAAGGGGTATCCAGCGCCGGAAAACGTGTGCCCAACGCTTTACCTTGCACAGCCGCTGTGATCACATTGGGCGCTTGGCCCGCAGCAATGATCACATCTGTGCCCGCACGACGTGCCGCATCGGCGGCTTGTAATTTAGTCGCCATGCCCCCCACACCCAAACCGCTCACACTCACACCCGCCAATTTGCGTAAGGTTTCATCAATCGTGTGTACCTCTGGAATAAGTTGTGCATCGGGATTATTGCGTGGATCGGCCGTAAACAGTCCTGGCTGGTCTGTCAAAATAAGCAGCAAATCCGCCTCAGCCAGAATTGAGACCAACGCCGATAAATTATCGTTGTCGCCCACTTTAATCTCTTCGGTGGTGACAGCATCATTTTCATTAATCACCGGGATAATGTGATGCTCAAGCAGTGCATTAAGCGCATCACGTGCATTCAAAAAACGTCCACGATGTTCGACATCACTGCGTGTGAGCAAAAGTTGGCCAACGTGCAAGCTGTAAATCTCAAAGAAACGCTCCCACATTTGCATCAAACGGCTTTGGCCAACTGCCGCCAACATTTGTTTATTGCTCAACGTTGGCAACAACTGCGGGAAATTCAAGCGTGCACGCCCAACTGCAATCGCACCGGAAGAACAGATGATGATTTCTTTGCCGGCCTGGTGTAAGGCGGCACATTGGCGTACAAGCTCCACCATATGGGGTTTATCAAGCTGCGGCGTGCCGCCAGTGAGGACACTTGTACCAAATTTGATAACGATACGCTGATACATGAAAAATAGTGTCATTTGTCATTGGAATCTTGTGATGATTAACCGTTGACCAAATAACGATTCTGCCTTAAATTTTTAGGATAATATGCCGAACTATTTCGGGTGACGGCCGTTTCAAGTATAATCCAGATATTATTAAACCCCAATTTTATGGGGTATCCCTAATGGGTTGTAAGCTGTTTTTAACATAAAATCTCAGGCAAGGACAGGTAAATGGTTAATCGTTTACCTATCCTAACTTGAACGATTACCAAAGAATTTCCTAAAGGAGAAATTAGCATGTCTGATTTAAAAGAAAAATTCCCGGCTGGTGTCATCACCGGTGATAAAGTTCAAGAGTTATTTGCCCACGCCAAAGCAAATAAATTTGCATTGCCTGCGGCCAATACAATTAGCACAAGCAGTGTCAACGCTGTACTTGAATCAGCGCGTGACGTGAACTCACCCGTTATCCTACAACTCTCAAACGGTGGCGCAGCCTTCTTCGCCGGCAAAGGCATGAGCAATACCAATCAACAAGCCGCCATTGCCGGAGCCGTTTCAGCCGCACAACATGTGCATCTCGTCGCCGAAAAATATGGCACGCGTGTTATTTTGCACACGGATCATGCTGCTAAGAAATTGCTGCCTTGGGTAGATGGCATGTTGGATGCAGGCGAAGCTTTTTACAAAGTACACGGCGTGCCGTTGTACAGCTCGCACATGCTTGATCTTTCAGAAGAACCAATTGTAGAGAATATTGAGATCAGCAAACGCTATCTTGAGCGTATGAGCAAAATGGGCATGACTTTGGAAATCGAATTAGGCATCACTGGCGGCGAAGAAGATGGCGTCGATAATTCTGAGGTTGACGCTTCCCGTTTGTACACGCAACCCGAAGAAGTTGCCTACGCTTATGAGGAACTCAAGAAAGTCAGTGATAAATTCACTGTTGCCGCAGCTTTCGGCAATGTGCATGGCGTTTATAAACCGGGCAATGTCGTATTAACCCCAATTATCTTGCACAATTCGCAGAAATATATTGAAGAAAAGTTTGGCACCGGTAAAAACCCGGTTGACTTTGTCTTCCATGGCGGTTCCGGCTCCAGCGCCGCAGAAATTGCCGAGGCGATCTCTTACGGTGTGGTCAAGATGAATATCGACACCGACCTGCAATGGGCATTTTGGGATGGTGTACATGGGTATTACAAAGCCAAGAAGGATTACTTGCAAACACAAATCGGCAACCCAGAGGGCGAAGATGCACCCAATAAGAAAAGTTATGATCCACGTCAGTGGCTGCGTGCCGGCGAAGATGCTTTCCGTGCACGCATGGTGCAAGCATTTGAGGAATTAAACAACATCAATACATTGGGTTAGGGTTCGTAAAGCAATTTTGCAAAATTACCAGGTCGATTTGAAAAATCAACCGACAACGGCCGTTTACCATCCAAGTAAACGGCCGTTTTTTATTCGAGTTCCATGAAATTATGTTGCGCTTCGAATCTGTGCCATGTAGGATAAGGATCGAGTATAGGAAAAACTAAACGAGCTTTCGCCGACATGAGCTTGAAACGATTTGTATTGTTACCTGTAATGGCATTCATTTTGTTCGCCTGTACAGGAAATAGAGTAGAAGAAGCAAGCAGTACAGCACCCTCTGTCACTGTAGTAGAACCGTCTGTGCCTGCACCAACTCCAGCAAACACTCCCTCAAGCAGTCAACCACTACCGACCACCACTACAATTACACCAATCCAGAACGACAATCCATCTGGCGATCTCGCCTTAACACAAGCAAACATCCAACTTTATCCCGTCCCCCAAATATATGCAGGTGATCAAGTTACTTTTCAAATACATCCCTTTGTACCGGCCAGCGTCGATGTGAATGCTGTAACCGTTTCTGTTTATGTTGACAACGAACATGTCATCACCGACGTCTTGAGCCATCGCAATTGGGCCGGACAGGCAGAAGGTTTATATGCCTGGGCCTGGGACAGTACAAACGCCATCGGTTCACATTTGGTGCGTGTGGAAGTTGACCCACACGACATGATTCAAGTAGGGGATGAGAACCCGGCCAATAATGTCGTCGAATTCTCTGTCGATGTCGGCAGTTCTAAAAACCTGCCCAAGGCTGTTAAAACGGCCGTGTGGGAAATCACAGAAACAGATTGCTGCACGCTTTATACTTTGACGGGTACGGCCGCCCATCGCGATATTTATACTTTGCGCGAAACTGTAGAAACGGCCGTTTCCCAAGCCGCCAACAAACTCGATGAATATCCAGCACGCAAAATCAATATCTATTTCATCGAGCGTACCATCGGACAAGGTGGTTTTGCAGGCTCAGACATGGTCATCACTTACAACGACCGCAAATATACCGGTGGCAATTTACACGAACTAATTGTGCATGAATCTGTCCATATCATCGATCGTCAATTTGCTCCGCAGCGAATCAAGTTTTTAGCTGAAGGGCTTGCCGTTTGGGCCAGCGGGGGTCATTACAAGCCCGAAAATTTGAGTGAGCGGACTGCGGCTCTGATTCAACTAGGTGAATATATCCCGCTGCAAATGCTGGTGGATGATTTTTATCCTGTTCAACACGAAATCGGTTATTTAGAAGCGGCCGGTTTTGTGACCTATCTTGTCGATATCTACGGCTACTCAACATTTCGCGAGTTGTACAGCGAAACGGGCAGTGATGATGCCGCCACGGAATATGAAGCATTAGATTTGAATTTGCGCGAATATTATGGCAAATCTTTGGCTGAGATGGAGGCGGAATGGTTAGCTTATTTAAACGGGATCACGGTGTCAGAAACGGCCGTTAATGACCTCGCAACCACAATCCGCTTTTACAACACCATGCGCCAATATCAACAACAATATGACCCAACCGCCCATTTTTTGACCGCCTGGCTGCCACCGCCACGTGAAGTGCGCGAAACGGGCAACTCGGCCGATTTCATCCGTCATCCCCAATCTGATGCCAACATCACGCTGGAACTCATGCTGGCATCGGCAGAAGAAGCGTTGCAAGCGACTAATTTTGCACGCGCCAATGTACTTCTTGACAGTATTGACCGCATTTTGGCAACCAACTCATTCGTCGATCCTTTGGCAACAAGTTATTGGGAGATTGTTGTCAAAGCCACCGGCCTGGGATATGAAATTCAAACGCTAGATTTTGAGGGGGATACGGCCGTGGCGCTGGTTAACACAGCAAATAAACCAACCCTCAACCCCTTGCAATTCAAACTTAAACCTTTAGGGTGGGTATTAACCAACTAATCTCACTTTTTGGTTAAAAATCATTGCGTGAATCTAATGAACCAAAATAGATTTTATGCTACAATGGCCTCACGATTGAAAAAATTACTGTTATTTTGAAAATTATTTTTCATCTAAATCGCATACGCAGAGGGACATCAAATGATTGAAGTGGTTATTGACAGCATACGAATTAGCCTTGTTTCACAGCATCGCATTGTGCTGCTCAAAGAAATTGACGGCGACCGTCAGTTGCCAATCTGGATCGGCCCCTGCGAAGCCGACGCTATCACTATTGAACTGCAAGATGTAAAGGTTGCACGCCCCCTAACTGCCGACCTGGTCACCATCATCGTCAAAGAGTTAGGCGGAACCGTATCACATGTTATTGTGCGTGAACTAAAAGACAATGTTTTCCATGCCAGCCTATTCATTGATGTCAATAATGAATCTCACGAAGTTGATTGTCGCCCATCTGACGCCATCGCCTTAGCTGTGCGCTCAAAAGTGCCTATTTTTATCAATGAGGCCGTCCTGGATGAAGCCGGGGTACAGCCCGAACCCGATATGATCCAGGAAACTTCATCAGAAGAAGCAGAGGCAGACGTAGGTAACCTGGATGCTTTCTCCGACTTCCTGAGTACATTAGATTTTGATGATTTTGAGGGGGGAGAATAAGTCTCACGCTCCTCTACCAACTAAAAATTTATGCTAAAAACGTGAAGCGCGAAGTTTATTGCGTTTCACGTTTTATATTGTAGACCCATTATGAGTGACATCGACCGCTTGCCACCACACAGCATTGAAGCCGAAGAGGCTGTTTTAGGCTCTCTGCTGATCGATCCTGACGCCATTTTTGAGGTCGCCAGCTTCCTCAAACCAGATGCTTTTTACCGTCTGCAAAATCGTTGGATTTATGAAGCGATTTTGTCACTAAGCGAGCACCGCGAACCAATCGATTTCATCACCCTCACCGAAGAACTACGCCGCCAAAATCGCATGGAAGAAGTTGGGGGGGAAGCATATTTGATTGGTTTGATCAATATTGTGCCGACTTCAGTGAATGCACGCAGTTACGGCCGTGTCGTTGAAGCCGCCTCAACACGCCGCAAACTCATTTCTGCTGCCAGCAAAATCGCCAACCTCGCCTATGACGAAGCTGAGGAGATCGCTGTTGTCATCGACCGTTCAGAACAGGCGCTTTTTGGCGTAAGCGAACAACGCACCACCCGCGATCTCGTGCCCGTCAAACAAATCGCACGCGACTATTTGGATCGCATCGAAGAATTACGCGAACGTGGTGATGACATCATCGGCGTACCCACCGGGTTCAACGATCTCGATCGCATTCTTGGCGGTCTCAACAAGTCAGATTTGATCATTATTGCCGCACGGCCGGGTATGGGTAAATGTGTTACGGCCGATACACGTATCATCAATCCCCAAACCGGCGAACTCACCTCTATTGAAATGATGGTCAAACAACAAGCCGGCGACTTGCTTACCCTAGATGATAATTACAAGTTGCGCCCAACCTGCGCAAGCGATTTCGTCGATAATGGGCAAAAACCAGTTTATGAAGTGATCACAGCTTTGGGACGCAGCATAAAAACGACACTTTCACATCCATTTTTGACTGTTGAAGGGTGGCGGCCGTTACATGAATTACAAGTGGGTAGACGCATAGCTGTGCCACGCGAAATCCCTGTTTTTGGTACAGACGATAAAAATCATTCTCAAGCTAAAGTGCTTGCCTATATGTTGGCTGATGGCTCAACACGAGGTAAAAGCCCACACTTTACCAATAAAAACAAACATCTGCGCAAAGATTTTATACAAGCAGCGTTACAATTCCCAGGAAATAAAACACGAACCTATGATTCTGGTGGCACGCGTATACCAACAGTTTTTGTAACACAGGATAAAACCCGCGTTTCTGAAGATCGTGCATTGTTTCCAGAAAGATTAAAAAGCATTATGCAAGATCAAAAAATGTCTTGCAAAACGATGGCTAACGACTTGGATGTAGCCTACGCAACTGTGACACAATGGCGCGATGGCACTAACTTCCCTTCAGCATCAAATTTTCAAAATATTTGTAATATTCTAGATGTATCAGAAACTGATTTAGTTCCAAATGGTCATATCCTTGCAGGCCCTCAAAGTAACTCATTAACTTACTGGTTAAAAGAGGTTGGTATTTGGGGAAAAACTGCAACTGATAAATTTATCCCCAAAGAAGTATATAGTTACAGTCGGGCGAAACTGGCTTTATTCTTGAACCGACTCTTTGCCTGTGATGGCTCTATTTTTGTCCAAAATGGAAATCAAGCAGTTATATCTTACACAACAATATCACTTGATCTAGCCAAAGATACCAATCACTTGTTGCTTCGCTTTGGTGTTATTGCCAAATTACGTCGTCGCCAAATAAGATACCGGGGCAAAAAACGGGATGGTTATCAACTGCGTATAACCGATTCGCAAAGCATTTTGACATTTATTAATGAAATCGGAGCATTTGGTAAAGAGCAAAATCTCGCACAGGTACGCGATTTATGCATTAGTAAACAAGCAAACACAAATACAGACACAATTCCAAAGGAAATATGGAAAGATATTGCCCAGGCAAAAGGTGATCGCAGTTGGGCCAGCCTACAGCGTGATATGGGTCTATCATCTTCTCACAATTTGCATGTTGGCAAGCGTGCCCCTGGTCGTAAGCGCTTAATGCAATTCGGTGTAGCTCTAGATTCAAAGCGCTTAGTAAACCTGGCCCAAAGTGATGTGTATTGGGATTCCATCGTTAGCATTGAATCTTTGGGAACCCAGCAAGTTTACGATTTATGTGTTCCTGAAACACATAATTTCATTGCGGATGATATGATCGTCCACAACACTTCACT
>JAGRDI010000162.1 GCA_020432765.1 Anaerolineales bacterium
AAATCATGGAAGATATTCTGCAAGATCTTTATATTTCCGATAACAGTTGGAACATCGCCCTGCTGCGTTACTTCAATCCTATTGGCGCACATGAAAGCGGCCGTATCGGCGAAGATCCCAACGGCATCCCTGATAATCTCTTGCCCTATGTTGCCCAAGTCGCGGTTGGCAGACTGCCTTATTTGCGCGTGTTTGGCGACGATTACCCAACCCCCGATGGTACCGGCATCCGTGATTACATTCATGTGGTCGATTTGGCTTTGGGGCATGTGCGTGCCATCAAAAAACTGACCATGAACCCCGGTGTTGTCATTTATAATTTAGGCACAGGGCATGGGTATTCCGTATTAGATGTCGTGGCTGCTTTTGAAAAAGCCAGCGGCAAAAAAATCAACTACCAGATTTTGCCACGCCGTTCCGGCGATCTGGCTGAAATCTATGGCGATCCAGGCAAAGCCAATCGCGAGCTTGCCTGGGTTGCCGAGCGTGACATCAATGATATGTGTCAGGACGCCTGGCGCTGGCAATCTCAAAACCCGAATGGGTACGATTGAGAAGTTGTAACGTTGCGTGCGTCATTCTAAACGAAGCAGAGCGGAGTGAAGAATCCCGAGTACGTTAGTGCTGGCTAATGCCAGTGGGATTCCTCACTCCGTTTGGAATGACCCGGATACGGCTTATTTCCCTTTGAAATCAGGTTTGCGGCGCAGCATAAAGCTTTGCACCCCTTCCATAAAATCTTCACTGCTGATGAGCTGACTTTGTGCCCAGCCTTCAAACATTAAGCCGCGATCCATGTCAGCAAGACCGTCGATAACCCGTTTGGCCATGCCCACAGCTAAAGGCGCGGCTAAATTGATTTCTGCAGCTAATTCCAAGCCCTTGGCTTGCAGATCTTCCAGCGGAACCGTGTAATTGACAATGCCCCACTTTTCGGCCTGATCGGCATCAATTTGACGGCCGGTGAAGATCAATTCTTTGGCACGACCGGGGCCGATAAGCCGTACCAGACGTGTAGTGCCACCTACATCAGGGATAAGCCCCAGGCGTGTTTCCGGCAGACCCAAGCGTGTGCCTTCAGCCGCGATGCGTATGTCGCAAGCCAGTGCCAATTCCATTGCCATGCCCAAACAGTAACCATGTAACAAGACAATGGTCGGTACTTCTAAACGTTCCAGGCGATTAAGCACAGCCTGGAAATCATCCGTAATGCTGCGCATGCGCTGCTGCCAATGCGCACCATAGCGGTCCGCCAACCCTAACAAACTGCTGACATCGATGCCCGCCGAAAAAGCTTTGCCTTCCCCGCGAATCAAAACGGCACGGATGCCAGGAGTGCGATTTGCTTGGATAACGGCCGTATCAAAAGCAGCAAACAATTCCGCATTGATCGCATTGCGTTTATCTGCACGATTCAAAACAATCTCAAAAATTGAATCTTTTTGTTGTGTTAAAACTAAATCAGACATAAACTCTACTCCATTAGTGGTGTAACCGAAATAGGGTATATTGAACACTGGCGTTTTTTAATTTACCAGGAGACTTGTCAGGTTTTATGAGCAATTTGCTCACATTCCACTCGTGGTAGAAACCTGACAAGCCTAGAATTCGCCAGATTCCAATCGGGTAACTCCGCCCCTAACTTTACCAGAATTCAACAATTGAGCCGATACTTTGATGGAGAATCATGCGCTATCAATCGATATTTCGTCCTGATCTTTTTGCTAATAAAACAATTATTGTCACTGGCGGCGGTACTGGAATCGGCCGTGCCACTGCCCACGAACTGGCATCCCTTGGCGCACATGTTGTGCTGGCGGCACGCAAACTGTCCAATCTCGAAAAAGTGCGTGACGAAATCCAGGCAGATGGCGGCAGCGTCTCCATCACCAGTTGTAACATTCGTGAAGAAGCCGAAGTCAAAGCATTATTTGATTTTGTATTGGACGCACACGGCAAAGTCGATGGCCTGGTCAACAATGCCGGTGGCCAATTCCTCAGTCCCGCCGAATTCATCTCGCTTAAAGGTTGGCAAGCTGTTGTTGAGACTAATCTAACTGGTACCTTTCTGATGTGCCGTGAAGTCTTCAACCGCTACATGAACGAGCATGGCGGCGTCATCGTCAATATGCTCATCGAAATGTGGCGCGGCTTCCCAGGCATGGCACATTCAGCGGCAGCACGTGCGGGTATCGAAAACCTGACTAAAACTTTGGCAGTTGAATGGGCACGCAGCGGCGTGCGCATCAATGCAGTTGCACCCGGCTTGATCCAATCCAGCGGCCTGGACAATTATCCCGATGCCGCTAAAGTCTTCATCGATCAATATGTACACGACATCCCCATGAAACGCATGGGCAGCGAAAGCGAAGTCGCGGCGGCGATTGTCTTCCTGCTTTCACCCGCTGCTGCCTATATCAGCGGCGAGTCGATTCGCATCGACGGTGGCAGTTCGCTCTGGCGCAAAACCTGGGAAGTGCCAGAACACGAGAACGCACCAGCAACGTTCGATGGCTTTCGCTGACAATCACAAACGCTGTGACGTGCTGTCTTCACCACCCCATGCGGTAGGGGCGGGATAAGCGGGCTAGCTGTCAGCCCCAAACAAACGGCATAGTCTCCCGCTTGTCTCGCCCTCGCCCACGTACCCGGCCAACACCTGTGTTTGTCCCACACACGGGCGGGGCACTTGACGGAACAATACCTGAGTGCAAGCCAAACACCATTTGCAAGCGCCCCGCCCCTACCGGATGATTTTGGACATTAAAATCTTTTTACGAAGCCCAATCGTATTTCCATAATGGGCATGATTGGCCCAACCTTGTGCAGAAGCTGTTAACTGGTCGAAACTTAACAAACCCTTTTGATAAGCTCTGACTTGGGATTGCCAACGGCGTTGAAAAGCGATGCCGCGCCTACGTTTCAAGCGTCGTTGCGTCGGAAACTGCACAAAGCCCAAAAACGGAATCCCATTTGTGACCGGCTGTGGATGGCTGTGGGGATGCAGTTTGAGCCGCAACCTTGTCAATCGCTTTTCAACAGCAGCTTTCCACTCCCACAAACAGCGTTTATCATCAGCAAACAACAAAAAATCATCCACAAAACGTATATACGCTTTGCAGCGTAATTCACGCTTGATAAAATGATCAAACGGGTCGAGGTAAACGTTGGCCCAAAACTGGCTTGTCAAGTTGCCAATCGGCAAGCCGCGCAGACGCAAAGCGGCCAACAAATCATCGCCGGGGAAATAGACCATTTCATATTCATGCCGGTGGACTTTTTGGCCGCTTGCCAGGATTTGATCGATGAGCCATAAAACATCTGTATCTTCCACTTTGCGGCGTAGGTTTACGCGCAAAATTTCGTGATCGATGCTGGGGAAAAATTGACGGATATCACATTGCAGCACATACCGATAACGACGGGTGAATTGTTGGCAGCGATCCAGGGCGCGATGCGTGCCTTTACCGATCCGGTTAGCGTAACTGTCGCTGATAAAGCTACGTTCGAAGAGTGGTTCAATCAGATTACACAATGCATGGTGAATCACGCGGTCACGAAAAGGGGCGGCACTGATCAGGCGACGTTTGGGATCGTGGATATGAAAATTGACATATGCGCCAGGTTGGTAGCTTTTGTCAAGCAGTTCCCGCTGCAATTGCAGCAGATTCTCTTCCAAATGATATTCGAAGGCCGCGACATTGGGGTGGCCACGTTTGCCTTTGGCGGCTTTATGGAAAGAGAGCAAGAGATTAGTCCAACTGGTAAGCTGTGGATACATTAGTGTATTCTGTCTTCACTAACGAGGGTTGAGCCTGTCGAAGTCCGGGCTTCGACAGGCTCAGCCCTCGTTAGAAAATGAAGTTTTTAGGTTTAACCAACAAGATGCCTGGGGCATTCAATACCCCAGGCATTTGGGCAAAATACCAGGGACAAACCGAGGGCATTTCGCCGTTGTTATTTGCCCGGCTCAAACAATGCTGCTGGTGGCGCGGTCAGGAGACCGGCCACAGCCAAGTCTAGAGACCGGCCACAGCTTACGAGCAATTGTGAGCGCGGCCTGGAATAGGCTCCGCCGTTCATCTGAACCTCGGCAAGGAAGGCGTACCCGCCTTGCATTTCTGGTGGGACATTTCAAATCCGCGCCGATGAGCGTGGACACAACCAACCGCACACCCCTGTTGTTGTTCCTGTTGTTCGGATTGTTCCTGTTGCGCGCGGCGGCCGGTGTGAGCCTAGCCCGACCGTATTGTCGCCTTTTTCCAGCCCCCGAGCAAGCGACCAATTTCATCTACCATGCGGGCGGCGTGTTCATATTGACCGGGATTTAACCAATGCCAACGATATACTAGGCGCAAATAAAAACGGACTTTGCCTAAGGCTTCGTCGGCCAGGTTAAGACGTTCTAGGCGGGCTTGACCGCGCCGTTGGTTAGCTTCTTCTAGATGTTCGCTGAGGTCAAAAGCGGCATCCAACAACCTTTTGGTAATTGTAAAACGTTGGGCGCGTGGAAAATGATTCGTAGCTGGCACAAGCCATGTCAAAAGGTCAAATACACGAGTGAAAATGGGCATTTCTGGTCGAGACATGGTTCAAAAATTTTTCGCGATCGCTGCGCCCAAAGGGGGCACGCCCCCTTTGGAATCCCCCAGAGATCAGAGCCTGGCACTAACGCGCCAGATCAGAGATTCAGAGATCAGAGGCATCAGCGGTCAGAGATGAACGGGGACACAACCAACCGCACACCCCCGTTGAAGTCCCTGAAGCTCGGATAGCCCCCGCAGCGCGCGGCGGCCGGGATACGATCTTTGCCATTGTAGTATGCTCCTCCTTTCAACACACGCCCGACGGATTCACCACCTGCCAAATTTTCACGCCCGTCATCCCGCCAGGTGGCCGGGTAATCTCGCCTATTTTCATCACGCCAGCGTGTTTGACACCATTCCCAGACATTGCCGCTCATATCTAAAGCACCGCAGTCGGCCGTTCCATCCGGGAAAATGCCAACGGCTGTGGGTCGTCCAATGCCTGCTTCATCTGAATTGGCAAAGCCTTCCTGCCATTCGTTGCCCCAGGGGTAGCGACGGCCATCGGTATGCCGCGCCGCCCGTTCCCATTCCGCTTCCGTCGGCAGCCGGTAAAGCTTGTCTGTCGTCGCCGTCAACCAGTTGGCATACGCCACCGCCTCATACCAGCTAATCCCCACCACCGGCTGATTATCCAGATTGTAGCGCGGAGCATCCCACAAGTATGGCTGCATCCTGTTTCCTTTATATTGCCAGCCTTGCAGCCCATCCTTTATCCAACATTCTTTCCATTTCTGCGTATAACCGCCAGCCTCTACAAAAAAACGGAACTGCGCATTCGTCACCGGATATTTGGCAATCGCATACGGCGCCGGAATCTTCACCGGCTCTCCTTTTTCACCCATCTTAAACTGCAAATCTTCAGTGATCGGCAGCAGCCACGGCTCTTTTTCACACACCCCTTTGCGTTCATCCCCCAGCCGTCCGAGTGCATCTCCCGCCTCGGCACGCTGCCGTGAGGTCAAACGTCCTGTTTCAACAAGCGAGGTCACTTGCTGACGTACTTGAGGTAATAATTTTGCGCCAAAAATATTCTTCTTGGCTTCCTCTGCTTTGACAACACTCAACATTTCAGCGGCCAGCCAGATACGATGCCAATTACCCACATCATCAGCATTCGGCAGTTGCTCTGGTAGGATTTCAGCAATGCCCTCTAATGCATCTTGAGGGCGGTTAATCACATAAACGAGGTAGCCAGCCACCAGGTTCAGAACTTCGCGCCACGCATCTCCTTTTTGGGCCAACGCCCGCAATTGAGGCCCGAATTCACCATCACCAAAATATTTATTGGCTCGTGGTAAATCTGCAATATAACAAGCTGCCAGATATTCCTGGAATGTGCGATGTGGAAAACGATAAACATTGCGTTTGCCACCCCCATAACCAATCAGTAAATGGGCACGTTTTTCCGTATATTCAACAAATTGGGCAGCTTTATAAGGGTCGCCCAAATGATCGCGTGCAATCCTGAGAACATCATCTTCGGCAATATCAGCAGCTTCTTCACGTTCTGGTGCCAGGCAATGTGCTTCCCAGGCTATTTCCCACAGAAGTCGTTCCAGTCGCTCTTTTGTCGTCCCCAATTGCATTAACACATTAGGTAAATCACGATCACTTTCACGTTCTTTGTGGCGCTGCCAGCGAAATAACATCGTTTCTAAACAGGCCTGATACAGTTTGGCACGCTCGTCTGGCAATGTGGCATGGTATGTTTGCACAACAGCCATAATTGTTAATAACATTGGGTTTGTAGCCAGATTAAATATGTCTGGGCGTCTTGTGGCGTTGTGTAGGCGGGTTGTTTTATCATGCCCATCCGTTTTGGTCATTTCACCAGCCGTAATATAAGCATCAAACCAACCCTCAATAAATGTGTCGATTTGTTTACGGTTCAGTTCTTCCAATGTGCGTACAGGCAAATCAGTCTCTGGAATTTGCGTTTCATCAAAAGACAAAATTCGGCATGTCGCTACCCAACGATTCCCCCCAAAAACACCTGCATCATGTGCTGCGATTGCTTGCCAAACAGCTTCGCGGTCGAATGGCGGCACTTCGTCGACACCATCAAGCAGGAAGATGATTTTGCCGCGTCGTGCAGCATACTCCAGGGCTGATTGAGCCTCTGAGAGCTTGTCATCCTGCAACTGCTTGCACGCAAAATTCCATATGGCCAGCGGATCAGCAGGCTTGAAGTTTTGCGCCGCAAAATCACGGAGTACTAATAAAACAGGAATTGGTGCTGCGCCTTGCCAATAGACAATTTCACTATTTTCTTCCTTATTTTGCAGACGTTTATTATCTTCCGGTTGGTAAAGTTCCCAGCGTAAGTGCTGCAACCATTCTCCTTCGCGTCCAAGATGATCTCTGGCTAAACACAAAGCCAAAAAACGCAGCATAGTCGATTTTCCTGATCCGGGATCGCCAAGCAGAATTAGCCTTTGATTGTGAAAAATGTGTCCGATTGCCGCACGGTAATGATGAGACGCTTTGCGCAATAAACGCCCTTTGGTGATTGCGCTTTCACCTGCATTGAGATTGATAAATAACTCCCCTAATCCCAACTGTCCTATTTCTTGTCCAGTTGGATCAAGCGGTGCTAAAGGTAAACGTTGGCTGCGGCGTTCAACCATCTCTAAATATGGCTGAAGGCTATCTTCAAATTCAATTGGCGGCTCACTTTGTGTGGGTTCAGGGATGCTTTGTGGATGATGGTGAATCGTGACTGGTGCATTAAACTCCTGGTAGGAAGCAGAGGTATTGTCTTCTTGTTTGATTTTACGTTGGGTTGGTTGTGGGTCTTTTTTGCCCAGCAATTTATTCACAAAATTAAACGCCCCATCCAAATTGCTCAAAAAACCAACAATGATTACCAAGGCTGCGCCTATTCCGGCTACAATCCCAACCCAATTATCAGGTAATAAAGCTTGCACGAAATTGTCATACACAAATAAAATGAGTGTACCAACAAGGATGAGAATTAGCGTGATAAAAATGCCTTTTGTTTTCATTCTGTGACCTCGTAAAGTTCTTTGGCTTGTTTAGCGTTTGCCGAATCAGCGAGCAGCTATTAGTATACTCATTTTGTGGCAGCCAGGAAATTATAGAGGCGCAAAGGGGTCTGCGGACAACTTACCAGAAACCGGAGCCAGGGTGGCTCCTCTACACCGATGTAGGCAGGCCACCTTGGCCTGCTTGTTGAACCACAGCGGGCACGGTCGGAGACACGGCCCTGAGCGACGGTGGGCAACAACGAATTTTGGAAGGAATGAATCTTTATCAACGGAGGCTATATGCAGTTTACACATGGTGGTGAATTAGTTGGTCGGGCACTGGCAGCGCAAGGCGTAGGTACAATCTATACTTTATGCGGTGGGCATGTGGCACCCATCTACGAAGGTTGTTTGAATAATGGCATTGAGATTATCGATTTTCGGCATGAACAAGCGGCGGGTCATGCGGCCGATGCGCATGCACGCTTGACGCGTAATATCGGTGTTGCGCTGGTAACGGCCGGTCCCGGGGTGACGGATGCGGTAACGGCCGTTGCCAATGCCTATCATGCGCGCAGTCCTATGCTGCTGCTCGGCGGCGCAGCCCCCTTGCGCACAAAAGGCAAAGGGGCACTGCAAGAAATGCCTCAAACCGAAATGTTTGCAACCTTTACCAAAGCCAGTTTCACCGTCGAATCCACAAGCGACATTCCCGCTGCCATGCAGTGTGCTTTCACGGCGGCGCTGAGTGGCCGCCCTGGCCCTGTATTTATAGAACTACCATCCGATATATTGTTCAATGCCGTCGATCCGCCAGCAATTGCTCCGAAAGTCGTCATCGAACCAGCCGCGCCCACAGTTAGCGATGTGCAGCGTATGTTTGAGCTGCTGCGTGAAGCCCAAAAACCGATCCTCGTGGCCGGCACACAGGTTTATTGGGATGAGGCAGATGATGCATTAAAAACCTTGACCGAACAAACGGGAATTCCGGTTTTCACCAACGGCGGTGGACGCGGCACCTTACCGATGACCCATCCCAATTGTTTCAAAGCCTCCCGTGGCAGCGCGTTGAAATCAGCCGATGTCGTCCTGTTGATCGGCACACCCATCGACTTCCGCCTGAAATATGGTGAAGGATGGGCGCCCGGCAGCCAGCTGATCCAGATCGAAAATGACCCCGCCGAACTCAATCACAATCGCGAGGCAGATGTCGCGCTGGTTGCGAATGCGCGTCTTGTGTTGGAAGCATTAGCCGAAGGCTTGCAAGGCATGCGCTACGCTGAGTGGCTGGCTGAAGTGCAAACATTTGAGGATGCCAAACGTAGTAAACAAGCTGCATGGGAAGCGTTGGATGATGTACCAATCAATCATTTCCGTTTTGGTGCGGAGTTGAACCGCTTCGTGGATGAGGATGTGATTGTCATCGGCGATGGCGGCGATATAGTTAGCGCGGCAGCCAAAGTGTTAGATATCACGCTGCCAGGACAATGGCTTGATCCGGGGCCATTAGGCTGTTTGGGTGTCGGCGCACCATTTGCGATTGCGGCGCAGCATCTATATCCGAATAAAAAGGTGTTGGTTGTGCATGGGGATGGCTCTTTTGGGTTGAATGGCTTTGAATTTGATACGGCCGTACGTTTCAATCTCCCCATCGTCAGCCTTGTCGGTAATGATGCCGGTTGGGGTCAAATCCGCGCCCCCATTAAAAAGATGATGGGACGCGCACCGGCAACTGACCTGACCTCCGCACGTTACGATCTCGTTGTCACTGCTTTGGGGGGTTACGGTGAATTGGTAGAAGACCCCTTGGAGATACTTCCCGCATTAAAACGCGCTTTTGCAAGCGGCAAACCCGCCTGTATCAATGTGATTTTGGATGCCGAAGGCGTTGTGAAAACGGGTGCAAGTTCACCATATATTTTTTAATGGGAGATTCCCAAGCAGTCAATAAAGCTAACCATTATCAAAAATGGCAGCTAATTTAGACTTAGTAACTGTCCATAAATAAGTTCGTAGTGGCGGCTTTAGCCGTCCAGACCGCTAAAGCGGTTACTACAAGCCAAAACGGGAAGTTATTTTTAGATGATTACTTAGGGTTTGCTAACCATGCCAGGTTGTGGCGCGGTCAGCAGGCCGGCCACGAGCATGAAGCCTTCGTGGATACCGAAAATGAATATTAGGTAATCGGGGCTATATGTACCATTATTTTCTTGCTATAGTGCCAGCGACACTGAGGTTATTAAATGAAAAATCAATTGGTACAACCTTTCTCCACTCTGGCATTGCGCCGCAAACCAGGTAACAAACAAGTGGCAGCGGCCGTATCTCCTACCACCGAAATGATCCCCCTTGTCTACCTGGATGGTTTGTGTAAAGAATTTATCGAAGGCGGTCAGGCACGCAGTGTGCTTAAGGAGGTTGAACTATCTATCTATGCTGGCGAATTTGTAGTTTTATTAGGTCACAGCGGCAGCGGCAAAAGCACATTACTCAATCTAATTAGCGGTATTGAACGCCCAACGAGTGGCACTATTTCAATTCGCGATGTCTCCCTCACTCAACTTAGCGAAAGAAACCGCACTTTGTTTCGCCGCGATCATATTGGCTTTGTCTTCCAATTTTTCAATCTTATTCCCACACTGACCGTATTAGAAAATGTAACTTTACCGCAGGAGTTGGCCGGGCACGACGCTCGTTCCACGAATGCAGCCGCCCTAAAATTACTTGAGCAAGTGGCTCTCGCCGACCGGTGTAACACCTTCCCTGACAAACTTTCCGGTGGCGAACAGCAGCGTGTCGCTATCGCACGTGCGCTTGTCCATGACCCGATGCTTGTGCTGGCGGACGAACCCACTGGCAATCTGGACGAAGAGACGGGCAATCGTGTGCTTGAACTGCTGCTGGATCTGACTCGGCGGGCAGGCAAAACATTGATCATGGCGACCCACAATCCTGAAATCGCGCCCCTCGCCGACAGGGTTTTACGCGTCCATGAAGGGCAGATAATCAACGTTTAAAGCAACTATCTTAATGCCCTAATGATCGATTTTTCTCAACAGTACCAGGTTTCAAACTACCCGCTTTGGCGTATGGCCTGGCGACGGATTCGCAGACGGCCGTTTCAATATATTCTCTTTATTTTAGGTGTTGCTATTGGTGTCGCCATGATGGTTTCCATCGATCTGGCGAATAGTTCTGCCCAACGTGCCTTCGCCCTGTCTACAAACGCCGTCACTGGGCGCACCACGCATCGTATCACCTCGGCCATACCCAACAGCTTGGATGAAGATGTCTACCGCCTGGTACGTCAAGAACTGGGCTTTTCACCATCTGCACCAGTTGTCGAAGGTTACGTACTCTCGCCAGATTTAGGCGCACAACCGCTGCGCTTGGTCGGCATCGATCCCTTTGCCGAACCCCCCTTTCGCAGCTATTTTGGCACTGATTTTACCACTGGGCAGGAAAGTTTAACTGCACTGCTGACCCAACCAAACGGCATCATTATCGCCGCCGCCATTGCGCAGCAATATGGACTGAATTTAGGCGAAACAATCACGCTGGACATCTCTGGCACGCAGCAACAAGCGCCAATCGTCGGCATCTTGCAACCCGCCGATGAAACGACAGCCAGTGCCTTAAACGGCATCATCTTCACTGACATTGCCTCTGCTCAAGAAATGTTTGGTTTGGTGGGCAATTTGAGCCATATCGATCTCATCGTCAATGACCTGGCTGTGCTGGCAGAAATAGAAACCGTTTTGCCTCCAGGCGTCCAAATCGAAACGGCCGCTGCACAACAAAACGCCATCCAACAAATGACCGCCGCCTTTGAACTCAACCTCAGTGCGCTCAGTTTGTTGGCTTTGGTTGTCGGCATGTTTCTGATTTACAACACTGTTACCTTTAGCGTTGTGCAGCGACGGCGCATGTTTGGCATCTTACGTTGTGTAGGTGTAACAGGCAGTCAATTATTTGCACTGATCATCGGTGAATCGATCGTACTCAGTTTAGTTGGTGCTCTTTTAGGCTTGGGACTGGGTGTGTTGTTAGGACGCGGCACCGTGCGCCTCATCACGCAGACAATCAACGATTTCTATTTTGTGGTCAATGTGCAAGATGTTGCTATCCCGCCGTTTACACTGATCAAAGGGGTGATTATCGGCATTGGTGCTGCGATCGCCGCCTCACTCGTACCGGCCTTGGAGGCCGCACGCACGACACCCACCAGCACATTACAACGCTCCACGCTCGAAAGCCGTGTGCAGCGCATGATCCCATGGTTGTGGGCAGCCTGGGGTGCCTTGACAATTGTGGGGGTCTTCTTGCTGTGGGTACGCGCCAACCTGGTGATTACATTCGCCGGTTTATTTTGTGTGCTCATCGGGGCCACATTGCTCACGCCTCCGCTGACAGCCTGGTTAATGCGTGTTATCACGCCTATCAGCAGCCGTCTGGCGGGTGTCTTGGGGCGCATGGCGCCGCGTGACATCGTGCGTTCCCTGAGTCGTACATCGGTAGCGATTGCGGCTTTGATGACGGCCGTTTCTGTGGTTGTTGGCGTATCTATTATGATCGGCTCGTTCCGGCAAACGGTGGTGCAGTGGCTGGACCAAACCCTGCAAGCAGATGTCTATATTTCCCCGCCGACAATCACCGCTAACCGCGTGACTGGCACATTGGCACCAGAAATCGTGGCCGAAATCCGCAGCTGGCCAGGTGTGGCCGAGGTGGTCACGTCCAATTCAACCGATATTATCGTGCAAGATTTGGAGCGCATGGTGCATCTTGTGGCTGTCGATGGGGATGTTTCGCGCGGGCAGCGGCCGTATGCGTGGAAACGCGATCCCGCAGCCGACCCATGGACACAATTAGCGGCTGGCGAAGGCATTGTCATCTCTGAGGCATTATTGTTGAAAGAGAATTTGAGTTTACCGCCAGACCCCTTGACTTTAGAAACGGCCGTTGGTCCGCGCACATTTCCTGTTCTGGCCGTTTTCTATGATTACTCCTCTGATCAGGGTGCAATCTTCATCGATAATGACCTTTACGCTAATCTGTGGCAGGATGAAGCGATCGGATCAATGGGACTTTTTGTGGAAGATGGCGAAGCGCCTGACAAATTAGTCACTGCTTTGCAAACCCATTACCAAGGACGCAACGATCTGCTCATCCGGTCCAACCAGGCACTGCGACAAGGCTCATTGGAGATTTTTGACCGCACCTTCGCGATCACGGCTGCCTTGCGCCTGCTGGCAATAATTGTGGCATTCATCGGTGTATTGAGTGCATTGATGAGCTTGCAATTGGAACGTACACGTGAATGGGGCGTGCTGCGTGCAACAGGCATGACAATACGCCAACTGTGGGCGCTCACCTTAATTGAAACGGGTTTGATGGGTGGTACGGCCGGATTGATTGCGATGCCGGTCGGTTATGTGTTGGCCTGGATTTTGATCTATGTCATCAATGTGCGTTCGTTTGGTTGGACGCTGCAAATGCAGCTAAACCCGGCTTATTTTTTGCAAGCGTTTGCCGTCGCAATTGTGGCGGCGCTGCTGGCTGGTGTTTATCCGGCACTGCGACTGGGACAAATGGTGATTGCAACGGCCGTACGGTCGGAGTAAATTATTACGAGGCTACAGATTCACACAGATTAAATCCCCAATCTGCGTTAATTTGCGTACTATTGCTATTGTGTAACTTTGTCACACTGTCCATTGATCCATAAGCCACATGCTTTGTATTATGCGCAGGCGGTGGTTTAATTTCAGTGTGACCGCAGCAGCAGTCGACGGCCGTAGCCCCAAAACAGCATTACTTCCTTCACACGCAGCAGCCAACATACACCAACATAAACGAGAAGACCAACGGCCGTTCCCAAAATCAACTGTGCCCATAACGCTTCTACGGCAAGCCGGCCTAACAAAAATCCCATGGCAGCCACCATGAGTGCCGCTGCCACACCCATACGCCAGCCGGCATCCACAAATTCGCGCCCATTAAGCCGCCCTAGTTTCCTGCGCAAGAGAATGAGCAGCACCGCGACTTCCAAATAGTTAGAAATGCTGTAACCCAATGCCAGTGCCCCCAACTCGACCCACCCACGCGGCGCGAACACACTGTTTAGCAGCCAGAGGCTCAACCCTGTCATCATTAGAACTTGCATCATGCCTGCTAACACGGGCGTAAATGTGTCGCTCAACGCATAGAAAGAACGTGCCAGCACCTCAAGAAAAAGAATGCCCACCAGCGCAAACGAAAAATAGTACAATGCATTCACAACCAGTTCGGTTGATTCCGAACCAAATAATCCACGTTCGAATAACAGCCGGATAATTGGTTCACGCAGCATAATCAACAACACGGTTACCGGCAAACCCAAAAACAGGAGCAGACGCAGCGAATCCGTGACGATAATGCGCATGTCGGCATAATTTTCTTTGGCCGCCAGGGTAGAAAGCGTGGGAAAGGCGGCGATTCCCAGCGCCTGGCCGATTATGCCTTGCGGCAAGATGATTAGGCGAAAGGCGGCATTAAGGGCTGGCAAGCTGCCCAATAACATTGAGCCAGTCAAGTAGAGCCGAATAAAGGTATTGATTTCGTTAAAGGATAGCCCCAAAACACGCGGGATCATCAATTTGATAACCTGAATGACACCCGGATCGCGCAGGGTGAACACGGCCGTATAGCGGGCATGTTTCCAGCGTAGTGCCGGTAATTGAATCAACAAATGACCTGATGCGCCGATTACGGTACCGATTGCCAGACCAACGGCCGTAGCAAATGCCGTTTTACCAACTTGTAAACCAATGAGGCCACCAATGATAATACCCAGGTTATAAACGGTTGGTGCCAATGCTGGCAGGAGAAAATGTTGGCGAGCATTCAGCGCACCCATGATCACGCCGCTGGCCCCAAAAATGATTGGCGAGATTAACATGATGCGCATCAACCGTACAGTGATCGGCAGCAGTTCTGGGTAAAGTGCAATTTTCTCGCCGTAGAAAAAGAGTACGATATCTTGCGCAAAGAGCATTGCTACCAATGCAACAAGCGTCACAGTAATCGTAATTAGATTTATAATGGCCGAAAACAGCCGCCAGGCCCCTATCTCATCATCACGTGTGAAATAAGCCGCAAATGTGGGGATAAATGCCGAACCAATTGCGCCACCTGCAATAATCATAAAAATCGCTTCGGGAAAGGCTTTGGCGATATCAAAAGCAGTCGCTTCGATGGTAACCACGCCGAGCGAAGATCGTATGAACATTTCGCGCAACAAACCCACCATGCGGCTAAGCAGCAGTGCCGCAGAAACGATGCCTGCAGCACGCAGTACTTGAGCACGATCTTGCGCCTGATTGGTTTTTGTCTCTAAGTTCGACATGAGTCTGAATTATACACTGCTTTTTGTATCCCCCTATGAGATTCAGTTTAGATTGTATTTTGCTTCCAGAGATTTCTAGAGTACACTTACGACTTCATTGAAATTTACAAATTGGTCACTATTACTACGCAACATAAGCACCGTTCAACTATTGTAGCAATATCAAAGAAGCAACAAAAGCGGTCGCTGGAGGCTATATATGAACGTTATCAAAGTATCTGCGCGCTCGCGTACAGCTGCGGTGGCGGGTGCCATCGCGGGCGTCATGCGTGAGGCTCATCGGGCAGAAGTACAAGCAATCGGCGCAGGTGCAGTCAACCAAGCCTTAAAAGCCACCATTATAGCAAAAGGATATCTTGAAGAAGAGGATGTATACATTGTGTGTACGCCCTCATTTGTTGATATCGAGATTGATGGTCAAGAACGCACAGCTATTCGCTTGTTGATAGAACCCCGGCCCTGAGTAACAAATTAAACAGCGGCGTTTTTCATCCTTCTCTGGTAAGGGCGGATTAATAATTCGTCTTACATTCGAGAAGACATTAATTTTCGCTAGACGCCTATAACAAAAATAAAAAAGGGGCTTGATC
>JAGRDI010000163.1 GCA_020432765.1 Anaerolineales bacterium
CGTCTCAACGACATGGTACGGCGCATCTTGCGCCCCACGTATGGTCTGGGACAACACGAGCAAATCAGGGAGAAACGGCCGTTTTCCATCCACGAACACGGCGCAAAAGCCAGAGCCATTGCTGAACAAGGTATTGTTCTGCTAAAAAATGAAGGCGATCTGCTGCCGCTGTCAGACAGTGTGCGCTCGATAGCCGTGATTGGTCCCGATGCCGACAATGTTTCTGCGGCCGGTGGTGGCAGCGCCGCCGTGCGCCCGACCTATGCTGTCAGTGTCCTGGAAGGCATCCGGCAGCGTGTTGGTGACGGCATCTCCGTTGCTTACGCGCCGGGTGTTGATCCCATCGGAGCCGGGGTGCTGTTGCCAGGGTTGCCTGCGGTGCCGTCTGATTATTTCACACAGTCGAAAGATGGGTTAGAAATTCAAGGTGTGCAAGCCGAATATTGGACGAACCTTGACTATGCCGGAGAGCCAGAGCTGGTGCGCGTCGAATCACGCATCGAACTTAACCAGGGCTTCTTCGACATTATGCCCGGTCTCAGTGTGGCTTCGCCAAAACTGCCAGCCGCGCCCCTGCCCATGAATTTTGGCGCTCCCAAACAGCTTTCTGCTCGTTGGCGTGGCACGCTGACCCCACCCGTTAGTGGCAGCTACACCTTGTCTTTAACTGCACTGGGTACGGCACGGCTCACGTTGAACGGCCAACTGCTCATCGACACCACCACCGCCCAGCCTACAGCCAGCAGCAATCACCGTATCCCGCCCAACATTTCCCCGTCAGAATGGGAGCGCTGCGCGATAAAAGTTTACCAAACTACCGTCCAGTTAAACGCCGATGAGCCAATTGCCGTGCAGGTTGAGTATGCAGCCGATACGCCTGGTATCTGGTTTTTCCAAGAGGCGATGCTGCGGCTTGGTTGGCAGCCACCGGCTGCTGTGATGACACCGATGATGGAAACGGCCGTTACCTTAGCCAAACAATCTGACGTAGCTGTCGTGGTTGTGCGTACCTTTGAGAGCGAAGAGATGGACCGGCCTGATTTGTCTCTACCCAATGGACAAGATGCGCTGATTCGGGCGGTAACGGCCGTTAATCCCCGTACCATCGTTGTGCTCATGAGCGGCGGACCAGTGGAAACGGCCTGTTGGGAAGAGGGTGTTCCCGCCATCTTGGCAGCATGGTTTGCCGGGCAAGAACAAGGCAGTGCGGTTGCCCGCGTGCTGTTTGGTGACGTAAACCCATCCGGCAAGCTGCCGCTCACTTTTCCCCGCACGAAAACGGAAACACCCGTTGCCACACCAGCTCAATATCCAGGCGTTGATGGTGTTGTCCATTATTCTGAAGGGCTTTTTGTCGGCTATCGTTACTACGACGCCAAAGAGATACCCGTACAGTTCCCCTTTGGACACGGGTTAAGCTATACGACGTTTGAATACAGCAATCCCACCGTGTCAGCAGCCACCTTCAAAGACGTGGATGGTGTTACGGTGACAGTGGATGTCACCAACACAGGGGATGTCGCTGGTAAGGAGATTGTCCAAGTGTATGTGCATGACCAAAAATCGGGGTTGATACGGCCGTTTAAGGAACTTAAAGGGTTTGCCAAAGTGCCGCTCCAGCCGGACGAGACCAAAACCGTCACGATCCCGCTCGATTTTCGCGCCTTTGCCTATTATCATCCAGAATATCGACAGTGGATTACCGAGGAAGGTGCGTTTGATTTGCTGATTGCGGCTTCTGCGGCCGATATTCGCCATACACTAACGGTGACGCTGGAATCCACGCTGGATGTACCCGATAAAGATTCGACCATACGCAAGCAAATTTCACAATAAAAGCGATTTTTGCCAGCACGAGCTAACACAATCTCCCCCAATCCCGCGTGGGAAAGCAGACAAAATTAGAGCACTAAATTTTGTTTGCCGCTCATTCAAAAAATGCTATAATGCCCTTCGATCGGGGCATGGCGCAGCCTGGTAGCGCGCTTCAATGGGGTTGAAGAGGTCGTGGGTTCGAATCCCGCTGCCCCGACTAAAATTAAAACGCCGTGCATTAAAATGCGTGGCGTTTTTTGTTTTTAGGAATTACATGTATGAATGCAAAAAACAGACAAATCCGTAAAATCGTCCTTATTACCCTAACTGTTTTAGGCATCTTGCTTATGGGATTAAGCATCGCCGCCGATGCTATTCGGCTGGATGGCACGCCTGGTTTTGGTGTCGTGCAAATGGTCGCATTCCTTACAGGCTTAACGCTGTTAACCGTTGCCGCTTACTTATTTGTATATGGCTTGCGCCTCAAGGGTTCACCACGTTCACTGCAAGCCGATATCGGGGTACGGCTGGGTCTGACAGGTTTGGTTTTTGTCTACATCACTGGTTTTTCAGACCTAATTGGCATTGGCACACACGTTAACCCTGCATTTGAGCGCCCGTTTGTAGGGCCGCTGCAATTGGGCGGTTTGTTACTAGGCGTTCTGATCATCATCGCGGGGTTGTTGCTGTTTTTCACAAGTAGGGGCACGACACGCGAGACATCATCGATGGAATTTCTTGTGAATAGTTCTCAATCCGCCCGCGAAGAAGCAGCGGCAGAAGAACCAGTTGATGATCATTGCTGATGTGCGATGATTCTCAGAATTTTTAGCGGTTGCCTAACCTGGATAAACCAGAAAAGATTCTGACCCACATGGCACGAATATAATAAGTGTCGGAAATTTCTTGTACACCGTGTAAGCATGTCCTGCGTGCGGACGCAGGGAATCACACTGATAAGGTACTAACGGATGTTGGTAAGTTGGAAGGGTTGGTTGAGGATAGTGAACACGGCCGTATCTAAATTCGGCCGTTGGTAAGTAACAGAATACTGGATAGTTTGTGCAGGGGGCGCGGTCCACACAAAAGGCGGGTTAGCCGATAAGAGCTGGTAAGCTGCGCCATCAGACGTACGCAAAGAGACATCACTGGGTGTGACTACAATGGGTTGATTACCTTGATTGATGATCTGGCCAGTCAAGTTCATGTTATTACCATCAGTCGATATTTGAACAGTTTGCAATGTTATCGTACTAAATTGAGCCGCGTTATCACCTGTGAATGGAATACGCACTTGTGCACGGGCACCAGTTACCTTATCAATCACCACCCACTGCAAAGATGAGCTAACTAAACTAGATGGTATTTGATAACCAACGGAAGCATCCAGCGAACCACCGGCGTTCAGAAAACCGCCTGTCAAAGCTGGATTACTACCAATTTGACTCGCAATTGGATTGAGCGCATATTGGTTACCGATTTCATCAATTAACACAAGCTGTAGGTTATTGACATCAACGGCCGTTAAGCCTACATTTTGAACGCGGAAATCGACCAGAAAAAAGGCAAATCCGGGTGGTGCTTGCGGACTATTGGGTACATAAGTCGCACCCGTCACTGTGATTTGTAAATCGCCTAATTGGGTAGGTTCACCTAATTCGACAGAGCCGCCCTGGCTGCCGCTGTTGGTGTCGCTGATAATATAACGGCCGTTGACAACCAAGTTTTGCCCGCTGCCTTCATCAAACATAACCAGCGTTATGCCAGGCACATTCTGCTGAAAAATGGTGCGGTCTTCAGTAGATACCAGCCGTTTTTGCTCAAATTCAAACAAGAATTGCCCGCCGCCTTCGGTCATCATCACAATTTGAGAGCCTGGTATCAATGAATCTAACAAGGTACGGTTCTGATCAGAGCCATCTAGCGCCATGATGTAGTTTACGATACTACCATGCACCCAACCAGCGGTGTTTTCACCAGAAACGCCGGGCGACCAACTGGCATCCGGGTTAATTGTTTGCGAACTGACAGCAAACGATTTTCCGCCGAGGCTTAATTCCGCTGGTGAGTCTAATGTCACCGATATCGTTGTTGAACCGCTAATGCCCATTACAATCGCATCATCAGAGCCAATCGCCCCACCCGCAACTGGAAAAGGTGTCGGCTCGCCACTGTTAGGCGTCGTTTCGCTTGATTCTTCACCTGCTGGCCGCAGCAAAAAATAACCCAATGAACAAATTGCCAGTAAACTGACAATGATGAGCCCAACCAAAACCACAATCGGTGCACGCCCAGCCAATATGGAGTTGCCGGCATTCGCTTCATTTTCTTGCACAGAATCGTTTTCTTGTTCAGAACTCATAATTTATGGAATATCACCGGGTAACGGCCGTGGCTCAATGCGCAATAAAATATTAGCGCTTGCTCCCGTCACAACCTGACTATAACTTAAATAAGCTACTTCTACACGCACCGCTCCCGAAGATGAAATGCTATCAAAACGCACCACGCCCGCTTCATTGGTATATCCAAAAGCAATTAACTCGCCAGTGGCATTATCATACAATTCCACAGCAACGTCCATAACACCCTCATTTAATTCAGGTGTGAAATTCAAATTGCTATCATAATAAATCGTCACTTGAACCGAGGTTGTTTGTTGTGTGCTAGCGGGTGGCGTCGAAGTAGGCAGGGGAACGAAATCAACAATTGGCGGCGGTGCTGGTGTGGGTGTGGCCAAACTACTCAAATCAATTGGTGTTGGTGTGGGCGGAAATGTTGGAAAAACGAAAGGCGTCGATGTTGGCACGAATCCGCCTGTACCACCGGTTCCTCCACCAGTTGAAGTCGGTACAAAGGCTGTCGTTGCTGTGGGGATAGGCGTTGGCGTCGCAGCCACACCTCTGCAAACCAAATTGTAGCGTGTTGTGGGTGTATCTGCATAAGGTGGAGGGTTCACTGGACCAACTAGAATATACAAGTTACCATTGTAAGTAGCCAACCAAGAGAGCAAGCTGCTTTTAACACCAGGTTCCCGATCATCATTGCCTAAAGGGGGGTTGAAATCATTGCCATAATTATCATAAAAGATCATATTGGTATCGGTGATGGCGGATAAATCGGTTGTCTCACAAGTATATAAAACACCCACTTTTACTGCCAACCGATAAAAATCATTATCGGTACTTGTTCCTACCGGCGGCACAAAATTCATCGACTGTTTTATTTCATCGGTCCCTATCAAACAGGCAAGGTCTAATGAATTGTTATTTTCACAAGAATCTGGCTGACCTACCTGGGTTGCCGTTGGGGTTGCTGTGGGTGGATTCATGCGCGTCACACCAAAGGAGTAGGTACGGTTCGTCGGATTTGTAGGATCTTGGTTAAGCACACGTGCAAAATAAAAACCGTCTGTGTTGGCTGTAAAGCTAAACTGTGAGCTTAGATTGGGCGGGTCAAAATTATCATTTTCACCAATCTTATTGCCATTTGGATCGTAAACTTTTAGCAAAGTATCTAAGCCGGCTGTCAGATTTGTCGTAAAAACTTCGTAAGCCAACCCTTGTTGTCCATAAAACTGAAAATAATCCTGGTCTCCAGCCGGCCATAAAGTAATGCCGGTCAAATTCGCGGCATCAGCCGAGGTGGTATATGCGGTGTCAAAGCTGTTGTTAGGCTCGTAATTGTCCAGGTAAATATCCGAAGTTGGGTTAGCAGTAGGGGTGGAAGTTGGGGCTTCATCATCATCCACGATCGTGACTGTAATGTTAGCGGGAGAGGTGGTTGCCGCATTAACAGGATTGGTAAGCGAAACAACGAAATTGCGATCGCCATCATCTGCATTATTGCCAATGATTTTTATCGTTATTTTTTGGTTTTCAATAGAGCCAACCGGAAAAGTCAATGTTCCACTGGCGGCTTCATAATCAATCCCTGCGGTAGCGCCCCCATTTACAGTCGTAAACATCACTGTTGCTTGTTGGCCTTCAACGGGAGCCTGGTTGATTTTCACGTTAATCACAAGATCTGTTGTTTCCCCATTGTCTGGTTCGATGACACTCGTGGTGGATTGTACAAATGATATGAGCGGCGTGTCTTGGTGCATGGGGGCGGCTTGCACGCTGTGGGCAGCAGGTTGCCAAATCGATGTGGAGAAAGTCACGGCCGTTGCCAGCGCCAAAACCAATCCAATCAATAATTGCAGCGATCTTTTCGGGACAGAATCCATGTTCATGCAATACCTTTACGCACCAAAAAAAGCTCGACGAAACCGAGCATTGAACGTAATTATAAGTTCAGGTGATTTGTAGGGCAAGTTTATGTGAATTTGCTTACAGCATACATTATCAAATAGCAGGGTCTTCAGGATTTCGGGGATTAATGGTTACTATCATTAACAATGCACAGTTACTAATAAAAAAAGACAGTGGTTTTTGAACCTCTGTCTTTCTTTTCCCTATAATCCGCAATGTCTTACAGCTTTGGCTAAAAACAATACAAATTCGTTTCTTCCTTAATTTGTTGCAGCTTCCGCTTCAGTTCCGTTTGCACTCAATGCTTTATGGCCAATTACATCATCTACCAGACCATAATCCTTGGCTTGTTGAGCACCCATGTAAATATCCCGGTCTGTATCTTTAGCAATTTTTTCCACAGTTTGGCCGGTATGATACGCCAAAATTCCATTTAAATCGCTGCGCAGCCGCAAGATTTCTTGCGCTTGAATTTCAATATCCGAGGCTTGTCCTTGTGCTCCACCTAACGGCTGGTGCATATGGATGGTGGCATTAGGCAGTGCATAACGCATGCCGGATTCACCGGCCGCCAACAAAACGGTGCCAAAGCTGGCGGTGAAACCAACCGCATAGGTTGCGACTTTACTGCGTACTTGCTGCATCGTGTCATAAATCGCCATGCCGGAATAGACAGCCCCACCGGGTGAATTAATATACATGGTTATGGGACGGGTAGAATCTTCATTATCTAAATATAACAGTTGCGCTACGATTGCATTCGCAACCTGATCATTAATGGGCGTGCCTAAAAATATGATTCGATTGCGTAAGAGCAATGAATAAATGTCCATGACCCGCTCGCCGCGGCTTGTTGTTTCACTCACATAGGGAATGACTAGCGATGGCGGAATGTTCATAAAGTTCTCCTTTCGTAAGATTAGTCGTATAGATTAGGCAATCTTACTAACTGTTTGTTAGATTTTCGTTATTCTTCTTCATCAGCAACGGCCGTTTCTGTTTCCAACGCATCCAAATCTGGTGCCTCACCCGCATAAATCGCCCGGATGCGTTCATAAACCTTATCACTCAGTACTTCGCCGCTAATCGAATCAAAGCCAGACCCATTGCGATAGAAATTGCGCATCCCATCTTGTAATTCTTTATTATCGGCAAAATGACTTACCCGCTCTTCAATGATCGCGTCAACATCTTCAGTATTAACTTGCAGTTTTTCAGCCAAAATCAATTGGCGTAAAATCAAACGGCGGCGCAAACGGGTCTCACCACTTTGACGAAAATCTTCGCGTAAGGATTCTTCGGTGGTCGCCTGGATTTTTAGATAATCTTCAAATTCCCAACCAGAACGAGTGATTTGAGCTTTGAAATCGTCCAATATGCCATCAACTTCAAGAGCAACGGCCGCTGGCGGGAATACCATTTCAGTATCGTCCATCATATCGTCAATCATATTTTCAATGAGTGCATTTTTCGCTACTTCTTCGGCTCGCTCCTGTAAATCTGCACGCAAACTTTCACGCAGTTCAGCTAGCGATTCATAATCGCCTTCGAGCATGGCTAAATCATCATCCAATGCAGGCAGCTCACGATTTTTTACATTCAAAACTGTGACAACAAACTCGGCTTCCCGTCCAGCATAATCAGCTTCCTCAAAATCTTCAGGGAATGTAAAGTGAAAGTTTTTTTCATCGCCAACTGCCAAACCTATAAAATTTTCGACAAAGGGTGTGCCTGGAAACAACGCTTCGCTGTCCATTAACAGTTCAAGATCATCATCATCAAAGATAGTCTCAGGCTCATAAGAAACAGCCTCATCTATTACATCTTCTTCATCGGAAGGCTCAACAACCTCATCCTTATCACCCTCAGCTTCCTCTTTGGTTCCTGCTTCAGTTTCCCCAGTTCCGGCATCTTCTTCCGTGGCGACAACATCATCCTGGTCATCTGATTCGTCTTCTGTCTTCAAAGCAGGTGTCAAGAACAACCCAATGCCGCTAAATGTGACAATATCTCCCTCTTCAACCGGGCGTTCAACCTCTTCAATATTTTGGTGACGTATCTGCACCTGTTCAAGTGCCTCGTCTACCGCTTCATCTGTCACAGAAACAGGATCAATTTCTTTGCGCAGCGCACGGTAATCACCCAACGTAACTACTGGTTCCAGTGGAACAGTAAATGTCAATTGCAAAGGTTCCACAACCATATCATCAAAAGAAGGTTGGGCATAAGGCACTACTTCTGCCTGAGTCAGCGCCTCTTCAAAAACAGGCTGAATCATGTCTTCAACGGTTTCTACACGCAATGGTTCTACGCCAACGCGACGCACGATCACACCGTAGGGCGCTTTACCTTTGCGAAAGCCAGGCACACGTATTTCATGCGCCAGTTCGCGAGCCTTCACGCGCATGGCTTTTTGAACCCGCGCTTCATCTACTTCAATTTTGATTGTGAGCTGTCTTTTGTCATCTTCCTCTGTGTGAATCGTTAATGTCACGGTATACCTCTGTTATCATTTTATGTGCATATTAAACACAAATGAGGGCACAGAAAACAGTGTGCCCCAACATGTCATTTACTTTTAAAAAGTGTCGTAAAAAAAGCGTTGCTTGTGCAACGCTGCAATTTTATAAAGATGGGGATGGAGGGACTCGAACCCACACGCCTTGCGGCACATGATTCTAAGTCATGCGCGTCTGCCAGTTCCGCCACATCCCCAGCAAGCTAACGATTATAACTCAGAAGAGAGTTAGTTGGCAAAATATGGCCTGGAGATTTAGGTAAAAGCGGGAAACTCTTATAAAATAAATCGGGTCTAAACCCCGCTTTTCCTGAGGAATTCCCAATAAGTTGCTTCGATTTTCAAAAACTTCTTTTGGGAATTACCTAAGGCATGTTAAATTTAGGCAACACAACGGTAATTGGAAAACGGTATCCCGATTTTGCAAATCGGGAGGCGATTTGCAAAA
>JAGRDI010000164.1:0-2664 GCA_020432765.1 Anaerolineales bacterium
TTTTGAACCAGGTTCCTTTACAACCTAAATACGGTAAGATGCATTTGGGACGTGCAGTTTAAAGAGTTTTCCTAATTATGCTGGTTGTGCCAAATCAAAAAGGGCTTATAATCATACCTTAGGGTTTGCTCGTTTTTAACTTTGGACTTTGGTAAACGGGCAAACCTTTGCGGATTCGTTTTTATCAAAATTTATTTGTAAACGAATCCTTAGCCAGTTCAAATCTGCCTGGCAGCCCGATTTCGTGGAATCGCAAGGTCGATTGACAAAATCGGTCCACACTGTTTGATTTACTGGACTTTGGCGAAAAATAGATTTGTCAACTTTCCCCTCTGGAAGCAAACATGAGAGTCCTGTGATTTAGAAAACAGCCGATGGAGATAAACCATGACTCAACAACCAATCCCGCATAATTTTGACCAAAGTGAACATAGTGATGATGAGCATATCCCTTTGCTGGCCATGTGGTACCAAACACGATCGGCGCTGGCTGATTTTGCCATTCCCGTTTTAGCCGGCTTAAAAGTGGTTTGGCTTATCGCTTTTACGCCGACAAAATATTTTCGTGCCTATCTATCACATACGCAGCATTTAACTGCGCTGCGTACCCCAATTGACTTTTTTTGGCGCACCTTTACTCCTGAAGAGAGGCTGCCGCTTGATGCGGCAAAGTTCCTGCTTTTTGCGATTCTCACGGCGGCGTTGGCGGGTTTTCCTTTTGATAATACCAACCGTATTTCGGGGTTGATTGAAGAATCCGACATAATGAGCCAGGGATTGGCTGTTTTGCAGCAGCAAATCCCTGCATTGGCGGATGTGACAGCACGCATAGACCTTTTTTTGCAAAACGAAACCGTATTGGCGATTCAGGAATTTTTTGACCAAAATTTGATATCGGCGGTCATCGAACTGTTTGTCACCCTAATTCTGACGATGCTGTTTGCCTATTTGTTTCGTTTGTTAGCGGGTCGTGGTGTTACGGCAACGGGCAGTTACGCCTTTTGGCTTTATATGACCGGTATGCAGTTTTTTACGACGGCAATTACCTTTGTCATCTTCAAATTTGTATCTTTACCTGCTTTTGATTTACCGTCGTTTATGCCGCAATCTATCTTTGTGATTGTAGAATATGCGTGGACGCTTCTCTGGTTGTATTTGCTGCCTTTATGGGTTCTACCGCGCATTTTCCCGCCCCTAACCAGAAGCCGAACACTGGCTGCACTGCTCATTACACACGCTGTGTTTACCGGCATAAATTGGTTAATGAGTGTGGGTTTTGCTACCGTGTTGCTGTTTTTGAGCAGCTTGATGGCGCGTTTTTAGATGCTTTTTGTGTTGAGTTTATGCAAAATTGAAAACTGGTGTTTGAATTGTACGCACAGGTTTTTTTTGCCCCAAAATAATCTGATGTAAATTTTCAACAGTTTGTGGCGAGAAATATTGGTCGCCAGTTTCTTCATTTACGCGTGCTGGGACATTCTCAATGATATAGAATTTTCCATCTTTAAATAAAGTATAAGTTACTTCTTTTACTACTAAATTTTCACTTCTTCTTTCTGAAGACATAATTATCTCTGCACGCTGTAATCAATCCATTGGGCAGGATCAGGTTGATACACAGTAATCACTTTTACTATAGGCTGAGAAGGATAACTGCATTGAATATGAATTGGCCTATTTTGACGTGTCACTCCATATATCAAACAGCTTGGACCGTATTTATCATCAGGGTAATCTTCGATAATCTCACCTGTGTGAAGCGCATCTCGTATTTCCCGTATTGAAATTTCTCGCAAAATTGTCCTATCAACCGCGTGTTTTGAGAATTCGAATTCATTCAATGAAAATTTTACGCGCAGTTCTGCGATCATGACTATATGCTCATTATACTACAAGGTATCTCTTGATTACGAAGAATTCTTTGTAATTCGTAGTCAAAAATCACCGAATTTCCCAAAAGGTGCCGGCTGGCAGCGGGTGAAACCCGATTTGATAATAAAACTGTTGTGACGATCCGACATAAGCTTGCTTTGCACCTAACAGCCCACAGCGCCGAACCCCTTCTAATACGGCCGTTTTCCCCAAGCCCATTTTACGATAACCCGGATCGGTGGCCGCCGGTTCGACTAAAGCATATTCGGTGTGCGGGTCATACCACATGCCGCAGTAGGCGGCATAGTCACCGTTTGGCGCGATAATCGCGATACACAGGTCTACATTCAGATGAGGCCCTGATAGACTGGTGCGCCTTTCTGCCAACTGTGCTTCTGTCTCCGGCGGATCGCCTTCATGATTAAATCCACGCCATAAAACCCGGTTGTATTTACGAATGTCAAGTGCTTCTGCCAGGCTAACGGCCGTATAACCAACCGGTAAACGATATTCGAGCTTGTCGAGATCGATGTCCAGGACAGAGTTGCCTTCAACTGCTTGTGTGGGTTTGAACCCATATTCAGCGGCGATCTTTTGCATTTCTCGGTCTGTGTTGTTGATCAGCACTCTCAATTTGCCTGCCGCGTTGCCCAGATTGTCTTTGGCATACAATAATAAGTCACGCTTTAAATATTTGTAATTTTCGTCGATGCAGAAATAGATGCTGTCGGGTTCTCCCTCAAAGACGACGGCGGCGACGATACGGCCGTTGTCTTCCCACACACCCATTTT
>JAGRDI010000164.1:2726-5359 GCA_020432765.1 Anaerolineales bacterium
CCCCATTCGAAATTGTATTGGATCGGATTGCTGCGGTTGATGCGTACCAGGAAATCGCGGACGGCGTGGAAATCGTCCGTAAAGCCGGTTTCGTGGGTGTAGTTTCTGAATTTTGTTGACATTGAAACCTCGTAAAATACGAATTAAAAGACCTGTCAGGTTTTTCCAAATTGCGTTACAGTTATTTTATGGCGGGTGCGGTCAATTCTGCCAGCAAATCAGGTAATAAACCAATATGTTCAATTTCGTAAAAATTTGGGTTTGTGACTGGTCTCGCAACGGCCGTTTCATGTGTCCAGGTAAGGGTATTGGGGATGTAGACGGCCGCTGCGCCCAAATCTAACAGGGGACGGATATCAGAGCGCAAAGAATTTCCCACCATTAAAACCCTCTCTGGCTGGATTTGGTGACGTTCCAACAGCGCACCATAAGCAGCGACATTTTTGTGGCTGACAATTTCCGCATATTGGAAATAAGCAGCAATGCCGGACCGTTCGATTTTTAGTTCCTGGTCCAGCAAATCTCCTTTGGTGATGATCATTAAGGGATAGGTTTGGCTGAGCTGATCGATAACGTTGGCCACGTGGTCAAACAGTTCCATTTTGGCAGGCAGCATCGTTTTAGACAGGTCAAGAATGTTTTGAATTTCAGTTCCGCTAATACGGCCGTTTGTGAGGGAGACGGCCGTTTCGATCATCGAAAGAATAAATGCCTTGATCCCAAAACCGAGCGTGGGCAAATTGGCTACTTCTGTTGTGTAAAGGGTTTCTTCAACCTGTGCAGCATTCGCATAAGGCAGCATGAGCCGTTTAAATTCATCTTGGGCGTGGTGATAATAGCGTTCGTTGTGCCAAAGCGTATCGTCGGCATCAAAAGCAATGACGTCAAATCTGGGCATAGGTGTATCCTTTTCGGTATTAACTGATTTTGCGGCAAAGGAGAACGCCGCTGCCAATGGGCACAATCAAGGCATCGACACGGCCGTCGCTCAAAGCACGCTGCAGCATAGGTTCCAGCATTTCACGATGGTTGATGGCGTTGTCTGCAATTAACAAGCCGCCGGGAACCAACTTAGGCACCACAAGTTCATAACAATCGGCATAAACTTCTTTTTCAGCATCGAGGAAACAGAAGGCGATGTCGTTCATATTTTTTAGGTGCTCGCGGGCATCGCCTGCCACCAGTGTGATGACATCGGCGGTTTGGGTTTGTTGGAAGGTTTGCGCGGCTAAACGTACTTTTTCTTCCAGGATTTCGTAGGTGGTTAAGAAACGGCCGTTGGTACGACAAGCCAAAGCCAACCAAAGCGTCGAATAACCAGCACTCGTTCCAATTTCGATGACCTTGCCTGCCGGTGCGCCTGCCGCCAAAATCGCCAGAAATTTGCCCGTTTGCGGCGGAATTTGACGCATCCGCTGCAACCGTGGTGTACCATCTGTGCGGTCGCGTGCGTCGATCTTTTCTAGATACCCCATACGGTCTAGAATGTTTGGGGGTATATCGTGGAACATTGGTTTTCACTCCTTTCAGGTGATTTGTTTTATTCACTACCTTTGCAGTCGCGGTATCCTTACCGCGTCCACTGTGCGCGGTAAGATACCGCGGTTACTTGGTCAATATCTTTTTTCCAGACAGCGTTTTGGAAAAAAGTAGCGTGCTAATTATGGATGTTATGAGTGGAAAGGCAAGGGCGTGGGAAGCTTTGTGATGCCCCACAATTTCTTGCAATGTGTGGCCGCGGTATCCTTACCGCGTCCACTGTGCGCGGTAAGGATACCGCAGCTGCTTGTCATTCCTCCTGCGGAGGCAGGAATCCAGAGGGAAATGACACTCAAAATGGCGACTTTGGAATCACCCTGGCGGATTTAGTTGAGCTAAATCAAAAATCCGATATGATTTCAAGATGACAAATGACTCTAAATCTGGTGACGATGAGGCACCAATAAACAAAATGACAGAAGAATCAAACCTTGCTGAAGAAAACAAGACCCCTTCAGAAACTCCATTTCCCGAAGTAACCATCGCCGACCTGCCACCGCGTCTGGTTGCAGCGACAGAACGCATGGGTTGGACTGAATTGACCCCGGTACAAGCCAAAGCGATTCCCTATTTGATGAGTGGGCGCGATTTGATGGCACAAGCGCGTACAGGTAGTGGCAAAACCGGTGCCTTTATCATGCCCATCATGGAACTCATCAATACGCGCCAGGACAACTGCCAGGCATTGATCTTGACCCCCACGCGAGAATTAGCCAGGCAAGTGGCACAAGAAGCGCAAGATTTAGCCGGCCCGGATGGCATGCGCGTTGTGGCTGTCTATGGCGGCGTGAAATATGAAGGCCAATTAGAGGCTTTTAGACGCGGCGCACACTTGGTAGTCGGCACACCTGGGCGTGTGCTGGACCATTTGATGCAGCGCTCATTGTCCCTGGATAATTTAAAAGTGCTTGTATTTGATGAAGCTGACCGCATGTTGTCGATGGGTTTTTATCCCGATATGCGCCGTGTGCAAACTTATTTGCCGAAAAAGGGTTTGTACAGCTTCATGTTTTCGGCTACTTTCCCGGAACGTGTCAAGAGTTTGGCCCGCCAATTCTTAAAGGAACCTGCATTTCTCAGTTTGAGCGCAGACC
>JAGRDI010000165.1 GCA_020432765.1 Anaerolineales bacterium
ACTAATAAAATTGGCCAAGCTTTCAGGTTGTGCCAATATCAGATCAGTTCGTTGGCTGAGTTGGGCATCGAGGTTTATAGGGTTGGTTTCAGTTGTGGTTTTGCCATTGTAAACGGCCGTTATCGTCACCATCCCCCCATCCAAATCACCCGCTCCCCATAAGCCAATACCATACCGTGCCAACCCTTCACCAGCAAAAGCACCTGTTTGGCCGCTGTAAACCGTATCGCTCACGGTAATATGCACATCAACACCAGCAAGCGGTTGGCCATCCTGGCGCACATACCCCCAAAAACAGGCGACATCGGGCAAACCGGAGCCAGGTCCCGTACGTGGCAAACCGGAACCAGGTCCCGTGCGCGGCAGGGGATCAAAGCCATCACATTTCCAGCCTGTGACTAGATTTACAAATATCGGTTCTGCATCATTGTAAATCATCGTTTGTTGGTCGGTGTCGCCATTATAGGTGGTGGTAAAGGTGAGCGTGTCGCCCGTTTGCAAACCAGGTAAGCTTGCGGGGTCAACGCCAAAGATGGGTTGTTCGCCGGATATGGGAACGGCCGTCGTCACATACACAGTTTGGTTGATATGAGCTACAGCCACACCAGCGCCAGCAACGGGGCCACCGCTGGCAAAATCGATGACACTGCCTGAAATATGGGGCGACAAGACACCAATAGGCACTACGACATCAACCTGCTGATTCTGCGTATTGAAGTCAGGAAAAACGACGACCTGGCGTTTGATTGTCACGTTGTCAACCACAACGGTCACTGTCACAGGCTGCAGGAACGCAGGTTCAAGCGGACTAATATCAATACCAAAAGTAGGAATGAGCTTGCCGGGATGTACAAAAGTGGTGCCTGTTACAATCTCCCCGCCATATGCAACTTTGACGGTGACACCATCTTGTAGTTGCACCTGCCCGCCGGGTTGCTCAACACCTACAAATCCGTGCAAACAGATGACCCAATCCGGCAAAAGTTCACCAGACCCGCACGGTTCGCCAATTAAAGGTGGCTCAGGATCATCCACGACAGTACTGGCTTTGACAAAAGCAGTTTGCCAAAACAAACTCATAAATAGACCGGTTGTCACTACAATAGCGACAATAACGCCACATCTTTTGCAAGTTGCCATGAGATTCACTCCAGAATAAGTTGATTACAAGGATGGTCTAATGCAACTACACTAACAGTCGTCTGAAGCTTGACCGGTGAAAATGTATTTCCATTAAATTTCACAAATCCAATGAATTAGGCACCAAAATTCGTGTCATTCGTGAAATTCGTGGCAAAAAGCGTTTGAGATTTTGCCTGGACCAGTTTAAGGAATCACGAGATTGTTAACGAGATAATCGCGCCCACCAAGAATGAACAATAAACCATATTCTCCCGGTGCAATAGAATAAAATGAAACATCGCCTAATTTATCGACTGCTTGTTCCTGCAAAACAGCCTCACCTGCACTCAATAACCACACCGGTGCGCCTTCAAATAACATAGATGTTATTTCGGATGAAGATGTCACATCATCAGATAATTCAATTGTACAATGCAAATCGCGTGTGGCTTCATTATCCTGGTTGACGGTTAAATCAAATAGCACAATGAGCGCTTCATCGAAGGTCAATTCAGTTGGATCGGCAAATAAACCAATTTGCGAACTGCGCACTGCCTGAGCAACGGCCGGTTCAAAGCCAGTGAATAGTATTTGGACGGCCGCCTTTAATCGATCCAGCAATCCGCCGTCAGCCGCTTTAGCAGGGCGTGGTGGAAAGTTGGCGGGCACAGTTAATGTGCCCGCAGCATCCTGTTGTGCTAAATCCATCAGCAACATATATTCGTCACGACAATCTGAACAGAAATGAAAATGTGTCCACATCTGTGGAAATTTTTGCTTTGATTGGGCATCCGATAAATGTTCGGAGGCAGCAGCAGCCATCCATGTAGCGGCCGTTTCACAAGAAATTTCTTCCTCTTTCGTCGCAAAAATGTCTTCGACAAATTGCTTAAATTTAGCGTTGTTATCATGCATAGTTACACTCAAATTTATCATTCTACAAGGCGGATACAAGATGCACCGACGCTTGTTACCTGTTAAGACCTCAAGAATTGTCAACGATTACAACGAGCTTACTTCTGCGGCCGTTGCAAAGCCGGCCAGTTGCAAACAGTGCTGCAACTTCTTACGTGCCCGGTGAGCAATCACGTTGATGTTGTTTCGTGAAATCTTGAAGATCTCAGCAGCAACAGCTGGAGACTTATCTTCCAAGTAGAGCAGTTCAATTATTTCACGTTCACGCAGGGGCAGCGCTTGCAGACAGGGTTCGAGTCGTTTTTGGATTTGTTGGGATACGGCCGTTGCCTGGTCTTCGACATCCTGGTTTTCATCTATAACGGTTACACCTTCAGTAATATCAACATCTACGATCTGTAAACCTTTTCTTTTTAGGGCGCGATTGGCTTCATTAACAAATATTTTGGCGCAGTACCACTTAAACGGAGATTTATAGGCAAATTTGTAGACCCCACGTGTTACGATACGGCGGTAAGCAGCAACGGCCGCATCCTTGGCGGCATCACGTGTGCGGTCACTCTCCTGGTATTTTCTGCTATTAGCGAGCGTATATACCCATTCCCACACAATCTCGCACGCCTCAGCATCATCTTGTTTGATAGCCCGTATCAATGCTTGATCACTTTTTTCTTCAGCTAATTGATCACCTTTAGCAACCATATACCCTACCAGCTTTTCTCTTGTTTGACTTTGTCACCATTGTATCGACTATGCCTGGTTTATCAAACTATCCATCTGTTTCAATAAAATTTAGACTAATTTGCAAAATCGATTGTAATCGAAGGTATACCAAGGGGTCTTAACAAGCAGAAAACAACAATTTTAACAAAAGGAGTAACACCCTAATGCGATCTTTTCTTCAATCACTACTAGCTATCCGAATTTCTAGCAGCCAAACTAAGTGGCACTTTTTTAATGTCATTGTCCATTGTCCTGACACCCTTAAAAATCTCAAGTTGCTTCTTCTTTTGTTTGCACTTTCATCTCTTCTATTTTTGTCTGGGTGTAGCTCCTCTACTTCCGAACCAACATCACCCGCGACATTGACTGTGACACAAGAGACAACCTTATGGTTAATTTTTATCGGGGTTTTATCTTTTGTTATTGCGATAGAGGCTTACAACGGGCTAATTAAGCAGGAAGTTATGTACCCCATAGGTTATTTAATTGGCGCGGGTTTGGGTTTGGCAATTGTTTATATATTTAATTTTTTCAATGATTGGGGTGGACTCTTGATCATCTTCGGCTGGTACGTTGGTTCAAATCTTATTCAAATAAAAGCTCAAGGTTTTTATGCAAGAATAGTCGGTCTTTTTTGGCTTCTCGTTTTGTCCGGGCTGCTTTTTGCCGCTTGGAATTTGCTCCAATAAATTAACTTCTGTATGTCCGTATAGGAAAAAACAGTCGACATTTCTGCTCAATTCAATGTCTTACTTTTCACATTTTGCAGATTCACGGAGATTAAAATGTACGCACCTTGTAGGGTTTTCAAATTGCCTATTTCTTATTTTATTATTTTCCTCTCGTTCCTCACTATCGGTTGTCTTAGAAATACCACAGAGGAGCTTGAGTACAGCACTTCAAGCCTTCCTGAGAGTTTGGCTGCGTTACAAAATGGCCAAGTTGCATTACTCGTTTTTGATTATGATGAGCGCCTATTACTTTCTGGCGAAGTTCTAAACCATGAGGACGCACAACCATTTATTGATATACATAAAGAAAACCTTTTATTAGCATTTGAACCAATATTCAATCTTGTTGACATGACTGAAATAATTCAGCAACATGATTCTGCGCTTACTGTTGATAACCCGCAGTTGCTTCGAGAGCTATTACAAGAAATTGAGGCTGATGGGGGAATTCTGGTAACTAGTGCCTATGGCTTCAAAGGGGAATACAATGCGGCTGAAGAAGTTGGAGAAAGTTTAGCCGAGCCGCTTCTAGATGAGGATGCACCTAATCTTGATGAAATACCCTTTTTGAACGAGCCTACTGAGGAATTGTTTCATTATCACTTTGTTTCCAATGTATCCATAATTGATCAAGACGGCCAGGTGATTTGGGCATTCTATGGGAAGGTCTCTGCTCTTCCATCCACATCTGACTACATCAAATCGCTTGGTACTCGTTTTGTTGGTCTCAATCCTACATTAAAAGAGATGGCTGGTATCATGCCCGTAATTAGTGAGCAATACGCACAATACAATCGCTGGTTAATTGAAACTGATATTAATGGTTTATCCAATCGAAACTACTTCACTGATTATCCCGATAAATCAAGGATACTTATTTATCCTGCATTGGATGAAACCCATGAGCCATATGTAAGTGAAGATTTAAGCACTCTCGGAATTAAAGAATCGGCTCCTGAACAGAACAATTCATTTAAGAGCGACAATCCCCCAAATATCTTTAAACGGTTACAGAATCAAGCAAAAGCAAGTGATTGGCAACATCCGTCTCAATGGGGTGCAGCATGGGCAGCATTAAAACTCTTCTGCCTTTACGCAGTCATCACATCTATCTTCTATGCAATTTATAATCGCGTTGATGAAGAATCAAGCCTTGCAAAAATGGTTCGGATCCCTGTTTTAGTAGCCTCCATCGGACAAATGTATGCACTTTGGTACTTTCTTAGAGCAATTTTTTAGATTGCGGACGATTTATGCTAAATCTATTCATTAAATCCACAATTTGATTATTAACTTAAATAATCATCCTACTAATCTTCATATTATTCAGCAACAGGAGGTATCAAATGAAAAAGCACACAAATGCAATCACAAAACAAGCGTTGACAATAGCTTTAGGCCTGATCCTATTGACTATCATCTTAACCTTAACGCCTGGACAAAATGAAACAATCATCACCTCAGCCAGCGAGCCTGATGTAACAGCAGCCCAGCCTCAACCGGCCTCCATTAATACGGCCGTCACAATTTTGGTCGATGATTTCGAGCCGCAGCCATATGAGGGCGACAGCATATATTATTACAATCGCATTGGCGGCGATCGCGGCGTTGTGGGCGGCAGCAACGTAACTTGGGGGGATGGTCAAGTCACAACCACCATCACGCCCGGCAGTGCCTGGGGTGGTGTCTGGATGAGCCTCAATCACCCCATCCGGGAAGAACAACCCATCAACTTCTCCGCCATTCTACCCCCGCAAATATTGCCCGCTTACCAAAGCCAAATCACAAGCTTAACTATCCAGATAGTGAGCGGAACACCCGGCAGCGCGTTCAAAGTCGAACTTAAAAATAGTGACGACCTGCAATGGAGTGACACAACCACACTAACCGGGGGACTACAAACCCTGACCTACGACTTGCCACCACTTGATGATATAACCCAACTCGTTTGGATTCTCGATCAAGCCTCAGCTGGCGACCACGTCGTTATCGACGAGGTATCGTTTACAGCGACCAATCCAATCAACGACACGGCCGTAGCCGCATTTGTGTGGAGTTATGGCATGTTGTTAAACACTTGGAATCCAGATACGGGTCTGGTGCGTGACAAAGCCAAAGATGCCAGTGGCGAATTTGATGCCATTCAATCGACCGGCAGTTTAGCCGCCGCAGCCGCCATGGCTGAACAATTAGGCTTCATCAATCGAGCGGATGCCGTAGAAATCGTGACGAAGATCGGCATTACATTACTAACAGATATACCTCGTTATCATGGCTTGTGGCCGCATTGGGTTAAAAGCACGCCAACGGGTGAATTAGAAATCGTAGAAGATACGGAATGGTCCTCGGTAGACAGTGCGATTGCGGCTCTAGCTCTGCTTAACGCACAAACCGCTTTAGGCCTGGATAGTTCAGAAACTGAGCAAATGATCCAGGCAATTGATTGGGATGATCTATTGACCCCTAATGGCATATCGCATGGATATACGTATACGGGTGAGTTGATACCATATAGCTGGGATACCTTTGGTGGTGAGAGTTGGTTACTCGCACTTGTGTATGCGGCCGCCACTCATCAAGTCCCCCCCATTGAATTCTCCGCACCACCAACAGCCAATGGTTCCGGCTTCATCGATGAACTGGCCTGGTTGTTTGTTCCGCCCCCTACAAAACCAGATGTTTGGGGCACAGACTGGAATGTCTACCGCACAGAGGCGGCAGAAACACAAATAGCTTATTATTGTGAAAATCTGCCAGATTCTTGCTTTTGTCAACTGGATCTATTTGGTCTGTCTGCCGGTGAAGTGCCTGTGCCGTCGGCCGTTGCTAAAAATGAAATCTATCAAGCGTTTGGCGTAGGCGGACAATTTTCAGCGCCACATGACGGTTCCTCACTGCTGGCTGGGCCAATTGTGGCACCACATTATGCAGCCATGATCGCTTCTTTACGCCCACAAGAAGCAGTCGCTATGTGGGCATGGCTCATCAACCAGTCGCATTTCTCGCCGCTGAACAATATGGAAACCCTTATGTTTCCCGCCGGTTCTAGTTGTAACGCCAATGAAGTCGAGTGGAATCAACTAAAAGGCTCATGGAATCTGGCGTTACAAACGTTGGGATGGGGTCGCTACCTGGCGGAACAACGTGGAGAAATGCCCGTCTTGTGGCAAGCTGCGTGCTACAATCCATTTTTACACGCAGGCTATTCACTCTTGGCACCCAATAAAGTATGTCATGCTTATTTACCTTTAGTAGTTAAAGACATTCCTTTCCCCTTCCCTACGCCCACTCCAACATCCACTGCTGCAGCAACGGTTATACCTACAATAAACCCATCGGTAACAAATACCCCAACGCCCACTTCAACAGCAATACCTTGGGAATATGAAAGAGAATTTGAATATCCGGATGAAGCCACAGTCGGGCAGCTGATTTTTCGCTCTAATGCATCTAGCTTGAAGGTTCATGGACAGTTTGGAACTATTGATGAACCACCCTGGTCAGCAAAGGCTGGCCATGTGAAGTATACGAATATCAACATACCGCAGGCCGGTCAACTTTACCTTGAATTTAGCTATTCCAAGGATAGCCGCCCATCTTCCACGCCTATATTAATTTCCCTTGATAACGAAACAGCGCCAAGAGCTACTTTCTATCCTATTGATCAAGGAAACTGGAACCCATCACCGTTTCCCTGGACGGATCCGATTAACCTTGGCTACATCGAGGCTGGTACTCATTCGATCAAATTTGATACAGTTGGTCAACAATATGGTGTTGCAGACTTAGATGTATTCATCCTTACGCTCGAACCGGAAATTGAAATCACGCCAACATCCACAAATACTTTCACACCAACACCCGTACCGCCAACAAATACCTTCACGCCGACACCCATACCGCCGACAAATACCTTCACACCTACACCAATACCGCCAACAAACACCTTCACGCCGACACCCGTACCGCCGACAAATACATCTACACCGACACCCATACCGCCAACAAACACTTTTACACCAACAACCGTACCGCCGACAAATACATCTACACCGACATCAGACCCAACCCCATGGGTATATCAAAGAGAGTGTGAATATCCAGATGAATATACAGTGGGACGAACGATTTTTCGCTCCAATGCGTCCGGCGATAAGGTTCATGGGCAATTTGGCACGATTGACAGTCCACCCTGGCCCGCAAAGTCCGGGTATGTGAAGTACACCAATATCGACATACCCCAGACAGATCACCTATATTTCAAACTGCGCTATTCTAAAGATAGTCCCTCTACCGTACCTATTTCAATTTACCTTGATGATGAATCCACAGCGAGAGCCACATTTATTCCATCTGATCAAGGCAACTGGAATCAGTTCGCATGGACAGATCCAATTTACCTCGGCAGTGTCGCCAGTGGCCTGCACTCAATCAAGTTAGATACGAATGGGCAACAATATGGTGTGGCTGATTTAGATGTATGTTCGCTCATGGTCGAAGAAAATTAAAAACGGCCTATCATCACAAATTGGATGCAAAGAGGCAGCTATTTAGATAAAATGGGCTATGCTCGCAGAAAAAGAACCCGATCTTAGCCCTTTTTTTAACCCCACAGGCGTCCTTGTCATTGGCGTATCGCAAAATCCGGCAAAACTGGGCTACGGCATCGCCCAAAACCTGGTGCACTGCGGCTATGAGGGAGCCATTTATTTTGTCAATCCAAAAGGTGGGTTGTTATTTGAGCGTCCCGTTTACAACACGATTAACGAGTTACCTGATCCAGTTGACTTGGCCGTACTGCTTATCCCGGCGCATTTAGTGCCCGCCACACTTAACGCTTGCGGGGAGCATGGCATTCGCACTGCAATTATCGCTTCTGGCGGCTTTCGTGAAGTCGGCGCAGATGGCGCAGCGTTGGAAGCCGAATGTATGCACATAGCTCAAAGTTATGGTATGAGACTGATGGGGCCAAACTGCATTGGTCTGATCGACACGCATCTGCCGCTGGACACAACCTTTTTGCCTCAGCCCGGCCCGCCAAAGGGTGAAATCGCCTTCATCTCCCATTCAGGTGCGATTTGTGCAGCGATTATCGATTGGGCGCGTGGACAAGGGTTTGGGTTCTCACGTATTGTCAGCCTGGGTAATCAGGTAGATGTGACTGAAAGTGATGTGCTGCTGCCGGTGGCAGATGATCCTCATACCAACGTGTTAACCATGTATTTGGAGGGAATTGCCAACGGCCGTTTCTTCATCCAATCCGCCCAACAAATCACCTCCCACAAACCCATCATCGCACTCAAAGTCGGCCGA
>JAGRDI010000166.1 GCA_020432765.1 Anaerolineales bacterium
GCACCATCATTAAAAAGCACACGGCCGTTTTCAGCATCATAAGCAGCACCCCACACCTCGACCCCCATAAAAGCGGTGTCAGAAATGTTAGTGGTCGGATCGATGAGGTAAGCTGGTACATCCACGTTATCGACACCTACAAACAAGGGAGCGTTGTTGGGATTGCCTTCACCAGCATGCATAACGCTTTGAGGAATAGCTGTTTGTTCGGCAGCAGTAGATTTTGCGAGTTCAGCAGCCTCTTCATTGTCCGGAGTTGAGGTGGCGTTTGGTGTATCTTGGGCTATTGCCAGAGAGAAAGAAAACAAGCCCAGCGAGATGAGGGAGGTAAAAAACAGGATCACAAGTCGTTTAATCTTCATAGAGGACCATCCTTTTGCTGAAAATTATTGCAGTCGGGTTAAAATCACCTGATGTAGCAGTCATTATAAGCAGGGATTGTTTATATCTCAACTACGGTAATTTTTTAATGCACTGCGGACACGTTCAGAGACATGGCCTTGGACGACAACAGAGGAATAAGTCTAAAATTCACACAAAAAAAGAACGGATGCGGCATGCCCTTATCCGTTCTTTTCAAAATCCACCACAGCCTATTTGATTGGAATATAAATATACATTACCGCCTCCGCATCATCGCCGTTGAACTCTGCTGGATAGAATTCAAAGTCGGGGCCTGTGGCTTTTGCATAATCAGATTCCGGCAGCCAGGTGTCAAAAGCAAACTGATATGCGTCACCGATAGTTGACAAAGTGCAGGGGAATACAGCATACAGTTGCTCGGGTACTTCCCAAACGGACATACCTTCTGGTATGTCTGTTGCTTGGGTAACTCCAGAGCCTGCCAAATATTTGAAAGCGCCGCTCTTTTCAAGTTCACCGCAAACACCATAACCCACATTAGGATCAACTTTATCCTGTATTTCTTCCATGCGTGGGTGGAACTCGCGCCACATTTTTGCGATCTCACTATTTTCATTTTTACCATGGTATAACATGCCGACAACGGTGAAGGCTTCTTTTTTATTAATTGTTGGTTCCATTTTTATTTTTTCCTTTAATCCTTTGACTTGTATCAAGAATGGTTTCATTTTTACAGGGTATTGAAGTTCGGTGATGGGATTGGCGTTTGATGGTTGCGCTAACTGTTGTTGGGCCAACGGCCGTTGCAAAAAAATATGCCGCGACATTCCCGTTATGCGATACCCGTTGGCATCAATCCAACCGACGAGTGCCTGTGATGCCTCGTTCAAGCGCGTATAGTCGCCCTGATGTACCACACATGCCATCGTCGGGCTGCTGGGCAATTCATGCACAAACGCACGCGCTGAGCCTGGCATCTGCCGCGCCAATGGCACAGCCACTTCCAAATCCACCTGCTCGTCACGATATTCCCCATCGTAATGAATACCCAGATATGGGTTTACTGGGACAGGTGTGTGACGATGGTGCTGTAAGTAGTTGTCCAGTTCACTAAACAGGGTGTCGATCTCACTGTAACTCGACAAGGTGTCGCGGATACCAAGGATACGCTGCGTTGCTACCGGCTTGAGCACCACTTCGTACGTGGGTTGTAACTCTTCACGTTCGATCTGTTGCAGGCGGGCTTCAATGCGCGTCAGCCGTGATTGTTCTGCATGGATATGTTGTTCCAGCTCGGCATGGCGCATACGCAGCATGCCGCGCAGTTCGTCACTGTGCATATCTGTGTACAGCAGATGTTCGATCTGATCCAATGAGAAACCCAAATCCTTGAGCGCCAAAATACGGTTAAGGCGTGGCAGTTGCGCCAGCGTGTAATATCGATAACCACTGAAACGATCTATCCACGCTGGTTTGAGCAACCCCCGTTCTGCATAATAACGCAAAGTCTTTACAGGCAGTTGGGCTATTTTTGAAAATTCACCAATCTTGAGCATAAGTCTTTATCCATTAATATCGCTTCCGGCCAGAAGTACAATTAGGATACACCCTCCAGTGAGGGGAGAGTCAAGGGGGATTTTTAATGGTCAATGGCTAATTGACAATTGATTATTGACCATTATTAGGAGCAGCGACGAAATCCAGTTCCAGAATGATGTCTTCGGATACGGCCGCAACACCAGTGGCGCTGGGAACGATGAGATCAAAAGGACGGCGTTGGATAGTGCTGGTGGCACTACCTTCCAGCCGGTCTTGTGTAACGGCCGTTGCCGTTACACCAAACGTCACCGGCTGCGTAAAACCGGTAATCGCCAAATCTCCATCCATCTCAAACTCAACCGCTTCGCCCAATTTGATTTCAGCAGGCAAGCCCTTGATTGCAGTTGGGGTAAAAGTTACAAATTCATAAATACCTGTCAACAAAATACGCCCTTGTATCGCACGATTGCGGAAATTGTTGTCCGTAACCAAACTACGCACATTAACATGAATCGGCCCTACTGCCGAGATCGTTGGATTATCAAAGTCGAGGGCAATCTGACCAGTTATTTGATTGGTTGTACCCACAACTGTTTTATCTTCCCCACGCAGCACCTCATCAATCAAAAAACGAGCCTCTGATTCTTCTGGTACAATCTCAAACAAAGTGCTGTTCTCGCTAAACGTCATCGTCGCAGCCTGAGGCGCTGGCGTATTCACCACGGTGTCTTCAGGTGCATATGTACGGCAAGCAGATAGCAAAATGATCAACATCAGCGAAACTACAAACAATTTTTTGTGCATAACAACACCTTTCCAAAATTTTGTTTCAAAGCGTATTATCAACAAACAGCCTTAAAATGGGAAGTCCTCTTAATCTTTATAGCTTTCATGCATACATTGATTTCACTCAATGCAAGTTTGTGGTGCAAATCTCCATTTGCACCAAACTTTACGTCCTATCTTCAAAGACAAATGTGCTATAATTTCGCCATGTCTACTACCTATGTCGCTATTGACGTTGAAACTACCGGTTTAAATCCAGCCAAAGATGTAATCATCGAAATCGCCGCTATCACCTTCCGTGATCATGCAATCGTGGATGAATTTGACACACTTGTTTACCCGCAGCGTGACATCCCCCCTGAGATCACACGCATCACTGGCATCACCGATGAAATGGTTGCTGATGCACCCTCTATGTACACCGTGCGCTCGCAGGTACGATCCATATTGAGCGATCATGTGCTTATTGGGCATAATATCGATTTTGATCTTGGTTTCTTGCGCGAAGAGCGCCTGGGCGTCGTTAATCCATGTTTAGATACCTTGACACTGGCCTCAATTCTAGTGCCTGAAGCGGGTCGTTTCGGGCTCGAAGCATTAGCAAATTACCTGAATCTGCCGCTGCCGGCAGAGGAACAGACACACCGTGCGGGAGATGATGCGATTTTAACCATCGAACTTTTCCTGGCATTGTGGGAACGTGCTTTACTCTTACCCATTGCGCATCTGGAGGAAATTGTGCAAGCTGGCCGCAACATCGATTGGCCAGAGACACTTTTCTTTGAAGAGATATTGATTGAGCGTGCACGTACCGCTTTTGAGGATGGTGAGTTACGCCAGCGGGGGCAGCTGCGCAGGCTTTTCAATCCGTCTAAAATTGAAGGCGAAACCATCAATCCAATTGAAAAGCCCTTAGCATTAGATGTGGATATTTTGGCAGATATGATCCGACCCGGCGGCAATTTTAGCCAGGTGTTTACTGGCTTTGAGTACCGTGCACAACAAGAAGAGATGATGACGGCCGTTGCTGATGCGTTAAATTTGGGTGACCATGTTTTGGTTGAAGCGGGGACGGGCACAGGCAAAAGTATTGGTTATTTATTACCGGCTGCATTTTGGTCCACACAAAACGGCCGTCGAGTGGTTGTCTCAACCAATACCATCAACTTACAGGATCAACTGATTCACAAAGATATTCCCCTGCTGCAACAATGTCTGCCTTTTGAATTACGTGCGGCTGTGCGCAAAGGGCGCTCTAATTATTTATGTACGCGCTTCTTCCAACAACTACGCCGACGCGGTCCTAACAATGAAGACGAGATGGTGTTATATGCGCGCATTTTGTTATGGCTGCCACACACGAACAGTGGCGATGTGGCTGAGTTGACACTGCGTACACCAGGCGAACGGATGGTGTGGTCGCGCCTAAATGGTGAAAAGCCAGTCTGTTCCTATGATGTGTGTGCGGCCGAAAATTGCCCGGTGCATATCGCACGCCAACGTGCCGAACGTGCCCATATTGTGATTGTCAACCATGCTTTGTTATTGGCTGATTTGGCAAACGAGGGTCATATTTTGCCGCAATTTGTCGATTTGATTATTGACGAAGCGCATCATTTAGAAACGGCCGTTACCAATGGCATGAGTTTTCGTGCCGATAAACGCTTTTTGGATACGACTCTCGACGATATCGCCCGTGCCAACGGCGGCATGTTAGCCAATATTCAAGGGCAAGTGAATGCGTCGTTGGCACCCAATCTAACGCAGGCATTTAATGAATTTGCGAATCGCATGCGCAATGAAGCGCAGACTGCGACAATGGCCGTTGAGGATTTCTTCGCGATGCTGGCCTATTTTTTGCAAGATTCGCTCAATTCACGCAGCCAGTTTGCACAACAAGTGCGTTTGACTGCGGCTGCACGTACGCAGCCTGGTTTTGATGAGGTCGAAATCAGCTGGGACAATCTCAACAAACACCTCATCAGTATCAGCAAAAATTACACCAAATTAGCGGCGGCTTTATTAGAAGCGATTGAGAACCAGGGCTTTGAAGAGGGGCGTGATATGTGGGATGCGGTTGTGAGCAACGGCCGTGACCTTGAAGAAGCACGTGACAACCTCGACCAAATCATTTCCACTCCAAAAGATGAAATGATCTACTGGGTAGAAACCCTCAAAGATCGCATTTCACTGCATGCAGCGCCTTTGCATATTGGCCCGCTGGTTGAAGAACATATCTTTAATAGCAAAGAAGCGGTTGTACTCACTTCTGCCACAATGCGTACAGCGGGCCCCTATGGCAGCGATGAAGCAACCTTTGACTACATCCGTGACCGCTTACACGCGAAAGATGCCAACGAACTAGCAGTTGGCTCCCCATTTGATTATAAAAATCGTACCTTGCTCTACCTGGTTAGTGATATTCCCGAACCGAACCAACCCGGTTATCAACGCTACGTTGAGTCTGCGATTTTAGATGTAGCCCAAGCTTTAGGTGGTCGCACAATGGTGTTGTTTACCAGCTTTTCTCAATTAAAGCAGACCGCACAAGCGATTGAAGGTCCGCTCGCCGCACATAAAATCATGACGTTGGCCCAACTTCCCGGCACTTCACGTCAGAAATTGTTAGCCCAATTCAAAGACCCCAACGGCCGTTGCGTTTTACTGGGCACGCGCTCATTTTGGGAAGGGGTTGATGTGCCGGGTCCCGCACTGCAAGCATTACTGCTGGTCAAACTGCCGTTTGATGTACCTTCCGACCCCATTTTTGCTGCACGTTCCGAAACCTTCGACAATGCCTTTTTTGAATATTCGATTCCCGAAGCGGTGTTGCGCTTCCGCCAGGGCTTTGGCCGTCTAATCCGTCGCAAGGATGATGAGGGCGTGGTGGCGGTGCTCGACAAACGTGTGCTAACCAAACGTTATGGACAGTTATTTGTAGAAGCATTGCCTGAATGTACGGTGCTGCGGCAGAGAAACGGCCGTCTTGGTGAACTAACCTTACGCTGGCTTAATCGGGCAAAATAACAGACACCTATATATCTGAAGAAAAATCAATGACCTTTTCGGTACTTTATGCCTTTGTGGTCATTAGATTTCATCAATTTGTTGGAACCGCTCTCATTCTGCCTTTAACTAACCCGTTTTGGGCGGATTGCCTATTGACTTTTGATCCTCGCCTATGCTAGACTGCAACACTGAATCGGAAGAGGATTCGATGGTGAGCACCATCACCCAAAACAAACTAACAACCGAAGAGAATTTGGAAGGATTTCAGTTGCTTATGAGCGAGATTGATGATGAAGTCGTCACTGCATTGTTGAATGATGGCATGGAACAAGGGTATTTAACCTACGATAAAATTTTAGAGGTATTACCCGATATCGAAAATAACCTCCCGCTACTTGAGAATTTAATGGAAGAGGCTCAAACAGTTGGGATCGTTATTTTTGAAAGCGAAGAAGATGCCTTGGACTTTGAGGGCGAAGATGTTAGTGATGAAGACAATTTATTCCGCCGTCCACCTCACGCGGCACCGTTGTTTGATTTAAGTAATGTACCCATTGACGATTCGGTGGGGCTTTATTTCCGTGAGATGGGCCAGCAATCACTGCTTTCGGCCAAGGAAGAGGTGCAGCTAGCCAAAGAAATAGAGGCTGGCCGTGCTGCTGAATTAAAGATGGAAGATGATGTCGAGTTCATTACATTGGATGATCTCGATCAATTGCATAACATCCAGAACATCGGCGAAGCGGCACGTGCACATTTAATTCGTGCCAACACACGCCTGGTTGTCAGTATTGCTAAAAAATACCGTGGACGTGGATTGCAATTCTTGGACTTGATTCAGGAAGGCAATGTGGGCTTGATGAAAGCTGTTGAGAAATATGATTACCGCCGTGGTAACCGGTTTAGCACTTATGCTACCTGGTGGATTCGACAAGCTGTGACCCGCGCTTTAGCCAATCACGGCCGTACCATTCGTATCCCTGCCCATTTGGGTGGCCGCATTAGCAAGTTGTATCAGGTTGCGCAAGAATTGGAACAGGAATACGGCCGTCAACCCACCGCCGAAGAAATCGCAGGGCATATGGAACTGCCCGCCGACCGCGTGCGCTGGATGCTGCGTACCAGCCGCCAACCCGTGCATTTGGAACGCCCTGTGGGCGATGAATCGGATGCTGAATTGGGTGACTTCATCGAAGATGTGGAAGCGCCGCCGCCAGCCGAAGCGGTCGCCTCCAAAATGCTCACCGAGGAGATTGGCGATATTTTAGACCAACTCACCCCGCGTGAAGCACGTATTTTACGTTTACGGTATGGTTTGCAAGATGGTGAATCACGCACATTAAAAGAAGTCGGTGAAATGTTTGGCCTCTCGCGTGAACGCATTCGCCAGCTAGAGAAAGAAGCCCTGCGTAAGCTGCGCCACCCCAATTTTGCTGGCCATTTGCGCCAATATTTGAATTAATTTGCCGTCAGAAACGGTTTCAATGGTACGCGGCTAAACACGGATTTAATGGATTAAGGTAGATTTTTGATTTATCCGCGAGAATCCGCGTACTATGAATGACCTTTCCCGAGAAGATTTGTCAGTTCCTTCCGTTTGCCCCAACATTTTTGTTATCATCCAATGCCCCTTTTCGCACAAACAATTTGTACCACCAAACCGATTCCTGTATTACAATGTGGGCTAAATGGCAGATGCTGCATTTTTTCTGGCATAATCGAAAATCCTGGAACCTGCCTGACGGGAACCATTCTGATTCTACTGACGTACTAAAGACAGACAAAAGATTTTCATACCGGAGGGACGAATGAAATTAAAGATTAACGTGATAATTGGACTAACGGCCGTTCTGTTTTTATTAACGGCATGTGGAGCCGCGCAACCAACCGGCGTTGAACAGACAACTCCAGACACAACCACTGAAGTCAATACTGGGAATGAACCTGTCTTGAAGACAATTCAAATTAACAGCACCCAAGTGCCTTGCGAAGGGGCTGGCCCACAGATGTGTTATCAGTTCAGAGAAAGCCCTGATGCCGCTTGGCAGTTATGGTACGACGACATTGAAGGTTTTGAATTTGAAGAAGGCAACCTCTATACCTTACAAATCGCCGAAACGACAGTGGAAAACCCACCCCAGGATAGATCTGCCGTTGCCTGGTCATTAATAGCGGTTGAATCTGTTGAGCCAGTTGGGGTTGGTTCAGGCGATGCTGCGGCCGTTGCCGAACAAGCTCCGTCCACAGAAACAGAGCAGGCAGATTTCGTCCCGGTGGCAGTTGAAGATTTGGGTATCGAAGCAGTTGTGCCAGCAGATTGGCTGCCGATTGGCGACGATCCGTTAATCGCCAATGGCTGGGGATTAGACCAATTGACCTTTGTCTCCTTCAATGCGGCACCGGGCGACGACGCCAAACAAGCGTTGGCGGAGCTCGTGAGTGTTGATCCAACAGCATTTACAGATGGATCATTGGCTGGAGAATATGATGAGGTAGAGGTCAACGGCCGTTTCTGGGCAATCTACACCCAACTGAACCCCGATATTAATTTGGCTCAAACCGCCGCCATTACTGAAGAAGATGGCACAGTCTATTTGGTCAGTCTATTTGTTGACAGCGAGCAGACCGAACCGATTTTGCTGCCAGTCTTAGAGGGGTTTGCAATCAGTGGCATTGAAGTTATGGCAGAAGAAACCGAGAGTGAAGCTGTTGCCGAAGCAACCCGCGCCCCCGAGGATATGACTGAACCCGTTGGACTGGTCGGAACCGCGTGGAATATGTTGACCATGAATGGAAACCCACCAGCAGAAGGGACACAGATAACGGCCGTATTCGATACAAATGGAACGGTCAATGGTTACAGCGGTTGTAATGATTACTTCGGCCCCTACAGTACCGATGAAACCACACTTTCTGCTGGCCCGTTAGCTGTCACGCGCCGTGCGTGTGACGAAACAACTGGCCCACAAGAAATCGCTTATCTGGATGCGCTTGAATCTGTGACCAACTACCAGATTACCGACAATCAATTAATGCTGGCCAATGCATCTGGAGAAATTGTACTCACCTATAGCACAACTGAATCGCTCGCCCTGCAAGGACCGACTTGGAATTTAACCGCTTATCTAGATGGCGGCCCATTAGTATCAACATTGCCGGATGAGTCGGTAACGGCCGTATTTGGCACAAGTAATATTCTGTCTGGATCAGGTGGCTGTAACACCTATTCGGCTGATTATAATTTAGACCAAACGCAATTAAGCATCGGTTTGCCAAGAGCAACGCTTACCAATTGTGCCGAGCCGGCAGGTATCATGCGGACAGAGGCACTTTACCTAAATTTGTTAACGGCCGTCGCCAGCTATACCATCGATGCAACGACATTGAGTTTATTTGATGCAGAAGGTGCATTATTGCTAACCTATACGGTTTCTGAATGACGACCTCTTGGCATTTCATTAATTTTATCTTTGGTAAGGGCAGATGAGTTAGGTAAACTGCAGAAACTATTCGGAAATCCTATAGTGTTTGAACTGCGATATCCTTAAGGAATCGGCAACTGGCAGTCCAATTTTAATGTTGATAACTTGTTGTCGATTACCTAATTCTCAACAAATCTGCCCTTACATACATTATGCAATCACAAGACAGCATAACCTCCACAACAGCCCCTACCGAAAATCAGTTATTTGTTCTGGCACGCAGTGGAAAGTTGATCTTTCCGAAATTCATCCCCGCTTCTACACGCCCTTTTATCGAGCGTTGGGTCTATCCACTCGCGGCGCTCGTTTTTGCTTTTTTTGTGCCGATTTTATCCTCGTTGTTGGGACTGCCATTAATGATTTTAGGACGTGGGCTGCCTGGAATCCCAGGCGATGGCCAGGGCTTGTTTTTATTCTTGGTCGCCGGATTCCTGCCGATTTTTGTATTGATATGGGTGTGGTTGTATGTGTTTGAAGGACGTTCATTGGGATCGACGGGCTTACAACGGCCGTTTTTGGTCAAATACCTACGCGGGCTGTTGGTTGGTGTGTTGATGATCGCGGTGGTAATGGGGATGCTGGCTGCTTTTGGGTATATGTCACTGGAAACGGCCGTTACTGTTCCAATGCTCACAACCGCTTTTTTGCCGGCGTTGTTACTTTTCCTGGGATGGATGGTACAAGGTGCCGCCGAAGAACTGCTGGCACGCGGCTTCTTATTCCCCATTTTCGGTATTCGCTTTGGCGTCTTGGTTGGCATATTTGTCTCATCCATACTATTCGCCTTTTTACATCTGAACAATCCCGGCGTTGGCCCTATCGCCTATCTAAATTTAGCCTTGTTTGGTGTATTCACTTGTTTATATGCCCTATTTGAAGGCGGTTTGTGGGGTGTTTGCGCCATCCATGCCATCTGGAATTGGGCGCAGGGCAATCTGTTTGGCATAGAAGTCAGCGGTGTTGTTGTCAGTGGCGGCGTACTCATGAATTTCAATGAAACCGGACCAGACTGGCTAACCGGTGGTACATTTGGTCCAGAAGGCGGCCTGGCCGTCTCGATGATACTAATCCTATCTATTCTCTTCGTATGGGTAATTTACAACCGAACAGCAGCCTGACTATTCCACTGTAAGTGGCAGACTACTGGACTAATCAACTATTTGATCAAATTACTTGGAGCTAATTATGAAAAAGAAAAGACCCATTGGCATATCTATCATTGCAGTGCTGATGCTGCTTAATGGCATTTTGACATTAATAAACGGTGTTGGTTTCCAAGCTGGAACCGTCGTGATCGTTTTTGGCGCAGCCGCCATTCTCTTGGGCATCGGTCTGTGGTTTTTGCTGTCAATCGCCTGGATTGGCACCATCCTGTTGCAAGTAGCTACGCTTGGCTATGCTCTGTATGATTGGCTAATTGTACAGGGACCTGAAATTGATGTGATTGGCATTGCTTTGGCCGTGTTAATCATTTTCTATATGTTCAGCAAAGAAGTTCTGATCGCCTTTGGTCGCCGCGAGCCTGATCCAGAACCCGCAGACGAAATAGAAGCATAAAAGAGAGTCGTGCCAGGCACTGGGTAGTACTTTCCTGTAATCAAGCAGCGTTTGCCCAGTGCCAAGTACGTAGGGGTCTGTCTATTCAGGTTGGAGGGTAAGGTGGTCAACGGCCGTTTCCTGTACCATCTCTTCACTAAACCACATCGGGTGGTATTCTCCATTTTGCCACAGCGGAATCATATCATCATAATGTTGATTGCCCGGATGGCCGCTTTGGCCAGTGGGATTTACCGTACGGCTGGCATCCAGATCGGCCATATCAACAATCATGCGCATCGATGGAATCCAATTCACTTCTGCGGGTGCTTCAACACTCCAACTCGTTGCATTTACAATCGACGCCCCGCCGTCAACCGGAACTGGACCCCGATTGACCAAATTCTCAATTGGACCAATGCCGCTTTGCCCCAATGGGTTGCTAACAAAGGTTGCCGTGTGCAATTGATCCCAGGTCCATTTATCCTGCGATTCACCCAGCAGTAACTCAAGCTCTGCAATACCCTCCGTCATGGCTTGCAAAAGGATATCTTCCTGCGTTTCCACTGCAGAAGTGGTCACGTTATCCCACCAATGCGACGCAGGATCAAGCGCGACATTATGCAGAAAAATGGCAGATGTGCCTTTATCCTGAACCAGTTCGAAGTTTTCGGCACCGATTTCGTCGCGGGCGATGGCTGGATGCAGCTTAACGCGGAAAAGCTCAAAGATCGATGCAGCCACACTGTCACGTCGTTCCTGCAAATCCCAGTCACGCAAGGAGTCTAGTGCTTGCTGCACTTTGGGATCGTCACTTTGAAGATTAACAAGCAGCGGCACATAGGTTGCCGCCAATTGTGATTTGCTGTCGCTGTGCATGCGTGCGTAATCATCTTTCGTAATTTTACTGCCACTTGCGAGTAGTTCTTCGAGCATATCGACGATGCGTTGACCGCGATCACCATTATTCCAATCGCGCTGGATAAAATAAGGATACTCTTCGTCCACGATAGCGTGATTGGCCGTGGCAATGTAGCCTTGATCGGGGTTTAGAATTGCGGGCAGGTCTTCATATGGAATCCAGCCATCCCACTCATATTCACCTGTCCAGCCGGGGACCGGCACCATACCATTACCGTTTTTGCGTATGGGCGTCAAGCCGGGCATCTGGTAAGCGATATTGCCATCCTTATCAGCATAGACAATATTTTGCGAAGGAATATCCCAAAAGCGCAGAGCTTCGCGAAATTCTGCGTAATTTTGAGCCTGGTTTAGCTGTACGACCGAGAGCAAAATGCGTGATGGGTCTTGCGCAGCCCAGCGCATCGCGAGCACATCTTGATCCGGATTTTCGGCATCCGGTTCGCTGACGATGGGGCCGTGACGCGTGATGCGCACTGGCAAGATGATGTCCTCACCGCCATTCACTTTGATCACTTCTTCGATGATTTCCATATCTAACCACTCGTCCATGAATTCATATTGGTTAGGATTTTCAGGATTGATTTTTTCGATGAAGAGATCTTGCACATCCGCGCCGGTGTTGGTGACACCCCAAGCGATCTGGTCATTGTGACCGATGATAGCACCAGGAACACCAGCAAAAGAGAATCCAACGACGTTCATTTCGGGGGCATGCAAGCCGATTTCATACCAGATGGAAGGCATTTGAATTTCCAGATGCGGATCATCGGCCAGTAAGGGCTTGCCGCTGTCTGTATGTACTCCGCTGACGACCCAATTGTTGCTGCCGACAAAATCGCCTTGCCCCAAGATGTTGGGGATTTCGCCGATAATATTGCTGTTGACGTTTTGCCACGTGACATTTTGCCACGCTACGGCCATATCCAACCCTTCAACTTGTGTTTCTCCCGAAAAAAGTTCATCCGTAGGTGCAATGACCGGCCGGCGTTCGTATGGATAAGGTGGCAGTAGTTCAGCGACCAGTTCTTCGCCAAACTCGTCAATTAAAGCGGCGTAGGTCGTTTCGCGTTCAACATCATCGGCTAAAACGAACGACATCACAACGCCCCAGGCGATTGTATGCACGGGTTCCCAAGGCTCAATTTCCCATTTATCACCCACCAAGCCTAAAATTGTGCGATTGATGGAAATATCATCCCCCTGCTCGGTCAAATAAGCGTTAACACCCGCGCTGTACGCTTCCAGGAAGGTATAATATTCTGGGTTGTTTGTTTTGTAATAGGCAACAGTATTTTCAGCCATGCGATTCCAGCCAGCAGTGCGAATAAATTTGTCGGTACCAACAGTAGCTTCACCGACAATTTCGGAGACACGTCCTTGCCCGGTATGTCGCCAGAATTCCATCTGCCAGAAACGGTCTTGGGCATGGACGTAGCCTTGCGCGAAAAAGAGATCATGCATATTGTCAGCGTAGATATGGGGGATGCCATATTCATCGCGCAAGATTTCTACGGGGGCTTCCAGGCCGCCGGTTATTGCAGCGCTGCACAAAGCGGCAACAGCTTGCGAGGGGCAGTTATCGCTGCCGATAGTGATGGTGCCAGCTGTTTGGGGAAACGGCCGTCGCACTGTCATATAACCTGCAATCGAAACGATCACAAGCAGTCCAACCAGGACACCAACGATGATCAAGGCGATACGTAAAAAACGATTCATGGGTCTTCTCCTTCTCAAATGCGGATTGCGGCATATAGCATGCGAAATAGTTAGTTCGCAGCCAATGCTTGAAAACTGATAATCTATGCAATCCTCGAATATCCATCCAATATGGTATTTATGGATGTCTCTTCTGAGTGTAATCATACCCGAAACAGGCAAATCGTAAAGCATGTTTGAAAGATGCTTGTTACGTTTTTAAGCGTATAATTTGGGGATGGAAACGGCCGTCTATATATTGATATTATTGATAATTGTTGAATACGATTTGCGCCAGGGTCGCATTCCCAATCTGATTGTGTTTGGTGGCCTGGCGGTGACATTGATGTTGAGTCTGTTGGCAGGTGTGCCCACTTTCCAATCTAGTGTATTAGGAGCAATTGTCGGCGGTGTTTTTCTGGCTGTTTTGCGCTGGTTGGGTCATTATTTGTTCAAGCGCGATGCGCTCGGCTGGGGTGACGTGAAGTTAGGCATCTTGCTGGGCGCGATGGTTGGTGTCAAAGCTGTTTTATGGGTATTGGCATTAGGAATCTTGCTCGCAGGTATTGTGGCCTTAATCCTTCTGCTGGCTAAAAGAGTGGAACGCACAGCGACTTTGCCTTATGGTGTCTTTTTAGCCATCGCTGGTATGGCGGTACTTTTGTTGCAATTTTTTGGGGTGATTAACCTCGTTTAATTTTTTGGCTACAAAGTCCGAGGTAAAATAAGGGCATGGATATGATTGAGATACGGCCGTTGACTACAATGGAAGCCTGTTTGGAAGCAGAATTTGTACAAAAACAAGCCTGGACAATTGGGGATGCGGAAGTTGTACCCGCTCATCTACTGCACAGCTTGCAGCATGTAGGCGCGGCTGTGTTGGGAGCCTACGACGGTATGCAAATGGTGGGGATGAGCCTCGCCGTGATTGGCACGGTCGCTAGTTTAGACACCCGTATCGATCCGGTAGCAGCAGCGCGTTTGCAGATGTACTCAGC
>JAGRDI010000167.1:0-9223 GCA_020432765.1 Anaerolineales bacterium
CCATATCTCTCGAGGAGTCGTAAAGCGGTGACGATCTAATTTCTCTTGATCGTTCATATGCCCGATGGACTAACCATACAAAGACCGGCGTTGTTGCGCAATCGGCCGTTCGCATGGATGTGATGAGGTTTCTCTTCACTGATCGATTTAATTGTATCTCTACTCTGTCAAACTGTGCAATTGGACAAATATCACTAATTGGAGTGAAATTTGTCATGGATATTTGAGCCTGTGTGTGATATGGTAAGGGCGTCATTGATAGTCACGCCGAATGACATGGACTGAACCAAGCTGGCGTTTAGGCGAGGTGGAAATTGAGTTTCCCAGGCTAGTTTCACCTGTCAGCTTTGATTTTGGGAATGAGTACCCCGAATGGAGGGTTATCATGGAATTTTTGCTAAATGGTCAGAAGAGAACCTATTCAGGTGATCCAGAGTTACCCCTTTTAACTTATTTAAGAGAAGTAGAAGGTATTACTTCACCCAAAGACGGTTGTGCGCCGCAGGCTGCTTGTGGTTGTTGTGCTGTTGATCTGAATGGCAAGGCAGTTTTAGGCTGTGCCATCAGGATGAAAAAGGTCGCTAATGGACAAGTGACAACGACTGAAGGTTTAGGCGAGTATCGGCGTGAGGTTTTTGCGAACGCCTTTGTGTCTAAAGGTGGAGTGCAGTGTGGTTTTTGTATTCCTGGCATTGTGATGCAGTCAAATGCTTTGATCAACAAAAACCCTGAGCCAACGCGTGCCGATGTGGAAAAATCGTTGACGCCACATTTGTGTCGTTGTACAGGCTACAAGAAAATCGTCGATGCGGTGATTTATGCGGCCGAAGCGATTCGGAATGAAGAAGAAATTCCGCTGCCGACCGGCAACGGCCGTATTGGTACCCGCCAACCTAAATATCAAGCCCAAAAATTAGTGCTAGGCGACCATGATTATGTGGACGACATTAAGCTGGAAGGTATGTTGTATGGTGCCCTTAAGTTTAGCGACCATCCGCGTGCGCGTGTGTTACGCATAGATACAAGTGCGGCAGCAGCCCTAGAAGGGGTGGAACGTGTATTGACAGCGGACGATGTTCCTGGCGACCGCACAATTGGTCTGATCAAACAAGATTGGCCGTTGATGATTGCCGCAGGTGAAATCACACGTTACATAGGTGATGTGTTGGTGGGTGTTGTGGCTAAATCAGAGGCAATTGCGCGTCAAGCTGTTGGCTTGATCAAAGTTGAATACGAAGTTTTGGAGCCACTTACGGATATGTTTGAGGCTTTGAAAGCAGGTGCACCCCTGATTCATGATTATGCGGCTGGTAATGTGCTTGCCAAAACGGTTACCTCACGCGGCGATCTCGAAAAGTCGATGACTGAAGCTGATTTTGTCGCCGAAGGCGAATTCCAAACCCAATGGATCGAACATGGTTTCATGGAGACAGAAGCCGGCATTGCCTATCCCGTTGACGATGGTATTGAGGTGCTGTCTCAAGGGCAGGGTGTCTATGATGATCGTATACAAATCGCCAAATTGTTGGGTTTACCGTTGGCGAATGTACGCGTGATTATGGTGCCGAATGGGGGTGGTTTTGGCGGTAAAGAAGATTTAACGGTGCAAGGACATGTGGCATTGATGGCCTTTAGGTTAGGTGTGCCGGTGAAGGTGCGCTTGACACGTGACGAGTCGATTTCAATGCATCCAAAGCGTCATCCAATCTGGATGCGTTACCAGATTGGCGCGAATAAGGACGGTAAGCTGACTTTTGTACGCGTGAGATTTGTGGGTGATACAGGTGCCTATGCGTCGGTAGGTATGAAGGTATTGGAACGTTCGGCAGGGCATGCGACGGGGGCATATTACTTTCCCGTGACTGATGTTGAGGCAACGGCCGTTTATACAAACAATATTCCCTGCGGTGCGATGCGCGGCTTCGGTGTCAATCAAGCTGCTTTTGGACTAGAAAGCCTGATTGATGAGATTTGTGAGAAAGGTGGCTTTGATCGTTGGCAGTTCCGTTATGATAACGCACTGGTAGATGGCGATATGACCGCGACCGGGCAAATTATCGAGGGGGGTGCTGGTGCGCGCGAGACGCTTTTGGCAATTAAAGATGCTTTTTATGCTGCTAAATATGCTGGATTAGCGTGTGGTATTAAAAATACAGGTGTTGGTAATGGGGTGCCTGATGCGGCTTCGGCACGTATCACGATTGCCGCACCAGATAAAGTCATTATTGATCATGGTTGGACCGAGATGGGGCAGGGCGTTAACACGATTGCCACGCAGGTGGTGGCTAATGAAACCGGCATTGACCCAGCAATCATTGAAGTTTTCATTGACACAGCCGCTGAGCAAGAAGCGGGCATGACAACGGCATCACGCGCCACATCTTTGGTTGGCAATGCACTGATTGATGCGTGTAAAGAATTAAAGACAGACCTGGAAACCAAATCATTGGCTGAACTGGTTGGTAAACAATATCGTGGTGAATGGGTTGTTACTTGGACGACGAAACCAGGCGCGATGGTTGAAAAGGTATATACGCACTATTCTTACAGCTACGCGACGCAGTTGGTGACTTTAGACGAAGATGGTCAGGTCGAAAAAATCACAGCGGCGCATGACGCAGGCAAGATTTTTAATCCGATGTTGTTTGAAGGTCAGTTAGAAGGCTCGCTGCATATGGGTTTGGGTTATGCGATTAGTGAGGGGATGGAGATGGAAAACGGCCGTCCTAAAACCACCCGTCTGCGTAACATGGGCATTTTGCGTGCCAAGGAAATGCCGGAAATTGAAATTATCGGTGTCGAAGTACCAGACCCTTATGGTCCGTATGGCGCGAAAGGCGTGGGGGAAATTGGTCTGGTGCCAACTGCGGGTGCAGTCGCCAATGCGCTGTATCAATTCGATGGCATTCGCCGCACAACTTTACCAATGCAGTTGCCGAAAAAGCAGCGTCATGTAATAAAAAAATAAATTTTTATGAGCGGTCAGATGGTCGGGCATTCAGCAAATCAGCTTTTTAGGTTGGCTGAATGCTGAAATGCTGACTGCTTCTATTTTAAACTATTGATAGCGCGTTCGAGACGTGCGCGTGCATCACAGGCGACTGCTTCCAATTGGGGATCGTCTACCATGCTCATCATGATTTCGGGATTGATGGCAGAAACCCAGATACGGCCGTCTTCCTCTTCTGCAACAACGACATTACATGGCAATAGTAAACCGACTTCAGCAGCGGCACTCAACGCTTTATGCGCCAATGGTGGATTACAGGCACCTAAAATCACATATGGCCTAAAATCAACATCGATCTTCTTTTTTAACGTCGCTTTGACATCAATTTCAGTCAAGACACCAAAACCTTCTTCTTTGAGTGCGGCCGTTACTGCTGTAACGGCCGCTGCATAATCCGTTTCTAAATAAGTACTTAATCCCAGAGATTGTTTTACAGCTTCCATTTGCTCTCCCTTAAAAGATGGCTGCTCAGCTTTTCAACTGCTCAGCATTTAGCTTGGATAATATTGTCTAGTTTAATTTTAGCGTCCGTTTGAAAATATGCGACATGAAATTAGTAAGGACTATATAAGTTTTCATATACAATAGAGAGCATGATTACACGTGAAAAACGATTAAGTGTTTTACAAAGACATGTAGAGCGCTTACAACGCCGCAAAGATGCTTTCCAACAACGCAGCAATCAGCTCAGTCGTTGGCGTTTGTTACTTTTTGTTCTGGCTTTAATTATTAGTGCAGTTTTGTTGTTAACTTTAGGTGCTTTGTGGTGGATAATTCTGACACCGTTGTTGCTGATCCCATTTGTTGTTTTGGTTTATTGGCATCGGCAGGTGGAAACGGCCGTCCACCAACTATCCATCTGGCAGGCACTCAAGCAAACCCAACTTGCTCGTATGCAGCTAAATTGGGCGCAGCTGCCAGAACCCCTTTTATTACCTCCCCAACAAGAACATCCCTTTGCGCGTGATCTAGATATTTTAGGAGAACGTTCGATACATCGTTTGCTGGATACGGCCGTAACTCAAGAAGGCAGTCAACGCTTGGGAACCTGGTTGTTGACGACGGAACCACAACCAGCAATTATTCTGGCACGGCAAGCACGTGTCCGTGAACTGCTTGATTTAACCCGTTTGCGTGACCGCTTGCAGCTCAATGCACGCTTATTGATGGCTGAAAATCAGGCTAAATCAAGTGCGAAACGACCAGAAAAACAAGCTCGTTGGCAAGGGCAGCGTTTGTTAGATTGGCTGGCTCAACCGGATGAAGGTGAAACATTACGTCCCATTTTGATTGTTCTAATCGCATTGGTGCCGGTTAATTTTATCTTATTGGCGCTGAACTTTATGGGGATCTTGCCACCATTGTGGTTTGGCTCGTGGCTAATCTATGGCATGCTGCTGGTGAGTCAATCGAATAAAGTGACGCCAGTTTTCAAAGATGCGGCCTATTTGGCAGATAGCTTGCGCACATTAAATGGCATTTTTCAATTATTGGAGCGCTATAATTTTAATGCACGGGCGTCTCTACAACAGTTATGTGCGCCGTTTTTGGCTGCTGCGGAACGGCCGTCGGCACATCTGAGACGTGTGAATTGGGTCATGGCTGGTGCTGGCTTGCGCTATAATCCCATGGTTGCGATACTGCTCAATGCTGTCATCCCTTGGGACACCTTTTTTGCGTATCGTTTCAGCCGAATAAAAGCAGAACTGCAAGACCTTCTCCCTAGTTGGCTCGACATCTGGTTTGAACTCGAAGCCTTAAACAGTTTGGCTAATTTCGCCTATACCTATCCAGAAACGGTATTCCCGCAAATTATAACATTGGAAGCTGATGAATTGCCTTTCGTTGGCAAGGGATTAGGGCATCCATTAATTGCTGCTGAGGAACGTATTTGTAACGATTTTATGGTTGGTAGTTTGGGAAATATAACCATCATCACCGGCTCTAATATGGCTGGCAAAAGTTCGTTTTTGCGTACATTGGGTGTGAATTTATGTCTGGCACAGGCCGGGGGTTTAATTTTAGGAAATAGTTTGCGTTCAATCCCCTTTCGCCTGGCGGCATCGATTACTGTGACAGATTCGGTGTCTGATGGGTTTTCCTTTTTTTATGCTGAAGTGCGGCGCTTAAAATCTATCTTGGCAAGTGTTCAACAAGCTGATGCCTGGCCGCTGTTTTTCATGATTGATGAGATTTTTCGAGGCACCAATAATCGCGAGCGTTTAATCGGCAGCCGCGCTTATGTGCGTGCTTTAATTGGTTGTGCTGGTATTGGTGTGATTGCCACCCACGATCTCGAATTGGTGCGTTTGGAAGATGAAAGCACGCACGTGCGCAATTTTCATTTTCGCGATGATGTTGTCAACGGCCGTATGGTTTTCGACTACAAATTGCATCCGGGTCCTTGTCCAACCACTAACGCCCTCAAAATTATGCAACTGGCCGGGCTGCCAGTAAATATTGATAAAAAAAATGATACTGAATTGCACAGGGGGAATACGGAGAAACACGGAGAGGAAAGGGAGAAGATGCAATAAAAGCATTTGTAGTTTGCCAAACTACAGCTTTATAAACATACCTCTCCCAAAACTCTGTGAAACTCTGCACCTTTTCCGGCAGCGCAGGTGCTTAACTTCGTGTTCCAGCTTCTTGTGCTTGTTTAGCCAATCGTCGTAGACCAACAAAAGCATAATTAGGCATCATGCAAAAACCCAACTGCACGGTCGTTTTTACCATCCATCAGAATATCAAGATGACGGTTGTTGGTAACGGCCGTAATGTCAATTACCCGTAAATAAGGGGCTAAATTTGCATCATCGGGTGAAAGAGCAGCGAGGCAGTTAGGGGATTCACGGAAAAATTCCCAATTGAGCGTACTCAATTTGTCGTCCAGATACAATCCTAAAGCGAAAATTTCACTCTCAATCAAATCATGGAAAAAATGAGTACCATAAGAAAGTTCTGGGCGACGGCCGTCCTGCGCCACACCTAATTCTATTAAGCCTTTGCAATTGTATACATCTCCATATGTGACATGCACACCCAGATCGAGGTTCGCACTGCCCCAACGTCCAGGTCCCAATAGCACAAATCGTTCTGCTTCTAAAATCTGGTTGAGACGTCCAATTGCACGCCCTATTTCGGGACGGATTTGCGAATCGCTGATCTGCCGATAAAGCACAGGATCTACGAAAACGGCATAACGAATTTTTTTTGCTTTACCATCGGGTACCAACCATTGAGAGCTAAACAAAATATCTTCTGTAGGAATATCGGCGGGAATCTTGACATTAAAATTATTCGTGCGTTGGCTGAGCGGCCGACACTGTAAAATATGCAGCTTATAGTCCTGTGGATAGGATGGCAATATTTCAATTGCAAATTCAACATCAACGGGACGGCCGTATTCGGCTTCTAGCCGCATTAAAGCCGTGCGCATCAACTTTACGAAACGTTGGTCTTTGGTCAACTTTTCAAATGTCAATACCAATTTATCGGCAGCGGTCACTGCACCAGCAGCGACAATTGTCTCCAGGTAATCATTCCTGTCTAAAGATGCAATAGTGGTCAATGCGGGATAATCTGGTTTGAGCAAATCTTGACAATGCATGGTGACAAATTGATTAGCTTCCAGATCAATCACATCGACCATTTCTTGTGAATACATCCGGATTGCACGTGGGTTGTTGTCGGGGCGCAAGTATGGATGGCTCAGGGCTACCAAACGCGGGTAATCATTGGCGACTCGATTGACAGCACGTGTGCCTAAACCCCATACCATGCGCAAAAAGCCATCCTCACGCCGGATTTTTGGGCTCCAGCGAAATGGATTATGACTGTAGGCAACCCCGGCGGCTGTGGGGAAATAGTAACGGCCGTAACGTTCGCCTTGCACTCGTTGAATCAAAATCGACATCCGTTCATCGTAATCGAGTAGATTGTTATGTTTGCGATAGACCAAAGCATCTGGGTTTAGTAAGCTGGCAAAAACACGGCGCACAGCATTCAGTAAATCCGCTAAATTTTCTTCACTGCTGCCTTGATTTGGGCAGAATACACTGCCATATTTGCCGGCAAACGAAAAACCAAAATTATCTTCTAATAAACTGGAAGAGCGTACAATTAATGGGTCTGTCCCAAACCGAGCTAAAACTTCAGTCAAACGTTCAATTACTGCATCTGGGAATCTGCTGTTTAAGTAGGCGGTTTCGATGTTTGGATACTCTTTGCGAATTTCCTTAACAGACCGGTATTTTTGGTTCATGAAATGATCAAACTGGTTCAAAACGCTGAACTCATAAATGACTTCAGATCCAATAAAATAGGATTCAGGAATGCTGATTTTTTGGCTTAAATCTGGCCCAAATTCGGGGTCGCCTTGTTGTAAAATTTTCCAGGCAAGCACCATGCCCGCTGCTTTACCCCCTATTTTGCCACCCCCAATGCGCCGACGGTAAATGCGACGCAGATCGCTGATGCTTAAAACATGTTTAGCTACAGCGATGAATGGTAGTTGATCGCTAATCATGCGTTTGATTAACACCACTTTGATTTCTTGTAGATGGTGTTCAACGCCTTTACGTTCTGGTTTGGGCATCGATTCGTAAATTTCACCTTGGCGGAAAAGCATTTCCCAGGGAGCTAATTCTGGATTGAAATTCAGGTCCAAGATTTTCTGATTCTCAGGGTGATCGCTGAGCACTTCGCTAATGAGTTGTTCGAGCAAGGCAATGCCCAAATTATCGGCAAAATATGCATCGGTGTGCGTGTCACGAATGCGATTTTTGCGTAATTCCCAAACGCTTTCTTCTTCTTGTGTATAGGGGCTTTCTAGACCTTCGCGCCGTTGTGATTCAATTGCCAGCTTTTTAACTTGATGTTCGAAATCCGCCTGGTTAATAATACCGCGACGATGGAGTTCTTCGCGCATGCGTAGGCGAATGGTATCTGCCAGAATTGGATATTGGGCGAGTTTAATATAGATGTCAATGGCAGGTGTGATACTGCGTAGAGATGGGTTATTCATAGGTGTTACCTTACCAAGTTAAAGAGTTGCAGGGTTGTAAAGTTGAATAGTTGCAATGTGAAGCTTATTCTTTTTACTTGTTACCCTGTCGCTTTATACTTTCAAAACGTTGAAAGAGATTCCTGTTTCTTAATATTATTTTTCCAATCACCCTGTGTTAAATATCCGATGGCTATTTCATGCGAGCCATCCATGAGAATGTTGAGACGATGCTGGGAGCCAGAAACGGCCGTTACGTCAATCACACGTAAATATTCACCAAGACCAGTATCTTCGGGGGAAAGAGTGGGTAAACAAGTGGGCGACTGTCGGAAATAATCCCAGCGAAAACGGCCGTTTTCATCTCCCAAATAGAGCGGCAGTGCATAAATACCTGCTTCTACCAAATCTTGGAAAAAATGTGTACCATAAGATAATTCGGGCATTGTGCCATCAAGCGCCACTCCGACCTCGATTAACACCTTTGTGTTGTGAATATCAGCATAACTGACATGCACACCTAAATCGATATTGGTGCTGCCCCAACGCCCAGGTCCCATCAAAATAAAAGATTCACCATCTAATAATCTGTTCAGGCGGCTGACTGCACGCCCTAACTCGTGTTTTGTGTGCAATGGTGCGAGCCGGTATTTCTCCGGATCAACAAACACAATATAGTGTATCCCTTCCGCTTTACCATCAGGAACAAGCTTGTGCGCAGTGAACAAGATATCATTTTCGGGAATATTGTCCGGTATTGTGATGACACTATCTTCTTCACGCTCGCTGAGCGGACGACATTGCAATACATGAAGTTTATAGTCTGGATGCGGGTAATTGGGAATAATTTCGACTGTAAATTCAACATCTACAGGATTTTTATAGATTCCCTCCAGCCGTTGTAAAGCTGTACGCATGAGGTTGATAAATTTCTTGTCGCGAGTTAAATAATTAAATGTGAGTACATATTCATCTGTTGCAGCTAAGGTGCCGATAGATAGAATGTCTTGTAAATAATCACCTTTATTGATTGAGGCAATATATCGTAAATCCGGAAAATCTGCATCGAGCACATCTTGAATGGGCAGGGTTACGAACTTGTTTGCTTGCAGATCGATCACATCCAAATAAAATTGGGAATATTGCCGTATTGCCTGAGCGGTTGTTTCTGGGCGTAATTGTGGGTGACTGAGGGCGATGAGACGCGG
>JAGRDI010000167.1:9345-17505 GCA_020432765.1 Anaerolineales bacterium
GATGGAAAAAAGTAACGGCCGTATGCCTTACCACGCAATCTTTGGATCAACACCGCCATACGCTCATCATAATCGATTAAGCCATGTTGTTGTCGATAAAGTAAGGCATCTGGATTTAGTGTGCTGGCGAACACGCGTTTGATTGCCTGTAGCAAATCTTGTAGATTTTCTTCTGCTGTGCCCTGGTTAGGGCAAAAGTAACTGTCATATTTTCCCGCAAACGCAAAACCAAAATTATCTTCTAACAGACTAGATGACCGTACAATCAACGGTGCAGACTCAAATTCCGCTAATATTGATTTTAGGCGTTCAACCACATGGGTTGGAAATTTGCCCGCTAAATGAGCCGCGACGATCGTTGGATACATTTCCCGGATTTCATCGAGTGTGCGGTACTTTTGGTTCATGAACTTGTCCAAACCATTCATGAGCCTATATTCATAGATTACTTCTGTACCAATGAAATGCGAATCGGGAATCTCAATCGCTTGACTAATGTCATCTTTAGAATCATCAATAGGCTGTTGTAATGCTTTCCAGGCCAACAATAAACCTGCCGCTTTGCCACCAATTTTGCCACCACCGATACGGCGCGTATAAATCCGCCGCAGTACATCAATGTCAAATATCTTTTTAGCGACACCGATGTAGGGCAGTTGGTCGCTGATCATGCGTTTGATCAATACAACCTTAATCTCTTCCAGATGATGTTCGATAGCTTGACGTTTGGCAGGCGGCAGGGATTCATAAATTCTGGCCTGGCGGAATAATAATTCCCAGGGAGCAATCTCAGGGTTAAAAGTTAGTTCTATTGATTGGGTAGGCGCGGGTTGATCTTGCAAAATTTCATTAATAATTTGCACGAGCAGCGTGCTGCCGAGGTTGTCTGCAAAGGTTGCGTCAGTATGAAAATCACGAATACGATCCTTGCGCCGCTGCCAGAGCGCTGCGCCTTCTTGACCAAAAGGATCTCTTAACCCTTCACGTCGCTGCGATTCAAGTGCAAGATGTTTGACCTGTGCATAAAAATCATGTTTTGTTATGATGCCACGACTAAATAATTCCTCACGCATGCGTACGCGGATTTTATCTGCCAGGATGGGAAATTGCGCCAATTTGATATAGATATCGATGGCGGGCGTTTCGGTTTTCAAGAATGTGGAGTTGGGCATAGTATTGTTACCTCATACGGTAATTATAACAGGTAATCAAATATCCCATGAATTGCATTTGATTAATACTTATGATTTACGTTACAATAATTTCTATATTTTACTAAGTTAGTTGCTAAGGAACGGGAATTAAATAACTGTCCGCAAACCAATTTCCGTTCCGCAAGGTTGACGATGCAATTCCGATAGTTATTTAATCGTCAGCCCTAAGGGTTCCATAAATGAAGACACGTTCAACGCTCAATCGGGAATTACAAACTTTAAATGACAAAACTTTACAAATGGCAAGTATGGTAAACGAGGCGCTCGATAAGGCGATGCATGCACTTATATCGCGTGATGTGCTGACAGCCAGAGAGATTATGGCTAACGATACGGCCGTTAATGAACTGCGTTACGATATTGAAGATTTAGCCATCATCGTCATCGCAACGCAACAACCTATGGCCAGAGATTTACGCTGGATTATTGCTGCCATCCATATCGCGGTTGAATTAGAACGTATCGGTGATCATGCGGCTGATATTGCCAGTCTGGCCGAACGAGTCGAGAACGAAGGTGATTTTGATACGCTGCATAAGCTGCCTAAGATGGCTAATCGTGCGGGGGATATGGTACAAACGGCCGTGACAGCCTTTATCCAACAAGATGCAGAAATGGCACGCAAAATCATTCGCCGCGATGAAAAATTAGATCGCCATTACCGTTTGTTGCGGCAGGAAACCCTTGCAGCAATGGTCGACGATGATTATATTCGCCGCGCCAATTTTTTGCTGTGGGCCGGTCATGATTTGGAACGCATCGGTGATCGCGCTACCAATATTGCCGAGCGTGTCATTTTTATGATCACAAATGAACACATTGAACTGACAGAACGGGATGATTCATAATGACCACACTTTTTGCCAAAATTGTACGCGGTGAGATTCCAGCAGACATCGTCTATCAGGACGATTCTGTAACCGCATTTCGCGATATTAACCCTGTTGCCCCTACTCACATTTTAATTGTGCCCAACAAAGTGATCCCCACAGTCAATGACCTGACCGCAGCCGACGAACAAGTCGCCGGACATATGCTGGTCGTCGCCGCCAAAATTGCTGCCGAAGAAGGCATTGCCGAAGATGGCTACCGGCTGATCATTAATTGTAATGAATATGGCGGACAGGTTGTTTTCCATTTGCATATGCATTTGGTGGGGGGACGGCCGTTAGGGCAAATGGTGTTGCGGCCAAGATGAGATTGGTTTGGGAGAAACGGCCGTTTAAACGATTGCCTTTGACATAAAATACACATGTACTATAAGTAAGGGCTATGAAGATATTTCGTTGGCTGTTCATTGGAATTCTTGTAATCGTCCTGGTTGGGACGATAGGGCTGGTTGGGTGGGCAACCGTAAGTGCTCAAGAAGCAACAGCGCGTGCGGTTGAAGTGTTACGGGTTAACGATGTGCAGCGGGCAGATGGACAGCTTGTATTTCGGCCAAATTCCCCCAATGGCAAAGGCCTGATTTACTATCCGGGTGGACTGGTTGATCCAGAAGCATATGCAGTTACCGCACAGGGTCTCGCGGATGCAGGATATCTGGTTGTGATTCCCCAAATGCCCCTCAATCTTGCGTTCACGGGTATCAATCGGGCCGGTGGCATCCAGGCAGCTTTTCCAGAAATTGAGTCATGGGTCATTGGTGGACATTCACTCGGTGGTGCAATGGCGGCTGAATACGCTAAAAACAACGTAGATAGGCTTGACGGGTTGATCATGTTTGCCTCATATCCCGCGAATAACGCGGATTTTGTCGATTTCCCAATACCTATTCTGACGATAATCGGGTCAGCAGATCCAGGTGCGCCTAATCAAGAAGCGTTTTATGCAGAGATTAGCGAGTCGGCCGAACGCTTTATCATCGAAGGGGGAAACCACCGCCAGTTTGCCGACTACAGTTTTCAAAAAGGCGACGGAATCGCGACAATCACTGCGGCGGAACAGCAAGACCAAATCATTGCTGCCACAATCAGATTTTTAGACATGCTGAAATAGACTGCTGTTGCGTCTGTAAAGCTAAAATCGGTGGTACGGTCAGAGCCTGTACAGAGTGTGCCGAATTGAGACACGACTACGAGTAATCGGTAAAAGAAGTTTGATGAACAACTACCATTGACGCTCTTTTCAAACGCTATAGGGTTAACTTGAATAAATTAATTTCGCAAACTCGGATTGATGCCGCACAAGCATATGAAGTGCTGTTTGTGCCGGCACTATTTGGTCAATGGGCAACAATTGTCGGTTTAGATGTTGCTTGTGGCACTGGTGTGCTGGCACGTAAAATTGCCACACGGGTTAGGGATGGCGGCTATGTCGTCGGGCTTGACCCCAATCCGGGAATGTTATTTGTTGCTAATGACATGTCGAACGTTTAGCCGGAAAATCTGCTGCCCAAGCAGTGCGTGCACCGTTTCTGTATTATTGTCCCGCCATAATCGCGTTTTCAGTGCTGCGTACAGCGTCGGCTTCGACTGAAATGCCGTTTTTTGTTAGCCAGCCATTGTATTCATAACCGGCTCCTTGTGATACCCAACCAGCCATTACAATTGGCAATGCGCCATCGGCGGCGATCCAACGGCCGTTATACGAACGGGCAATATGCAGATGGGTGCCATTGCTAACGCCGCCCTCACAGCCTGGGTGTCCAAGTTGGTCACCGGTTTGCACGGCCGTTCCCACCCCAATCCGATCGCGATTATCCAAATGCATGTAGGTAAGCGCCCAACCTGTACCGGCATACCCATCCCCATCCAAATCAACGACGACTGCCCCAAAGCCGCTGCGTGTGACCTCTCCATCTGTCATGGATGTGACCCAATCTTCTGCTAAATAACAGCCTGATTGCGTGCCGGGTGGCACAAAATCGACTGCCGCCCAGGAAGAGCCCGTATTCCAGGCAGCATGTGGGCCACCGCTGTAATGCCAGCTTTCACCCACTGGCCAAGGCAAGGCAAAAGGAGGCTGTGTTAAATCAGCCGGGATCAATGGATCGACTGAATAGGCAAAAGGATTGCCAAAAAGCCGGAAATAAGTCTGTACGAAACCATCGGCGCCAACTTCAGCTTGCCAACGACTGTACGTGTTACCGTCAACAGCACCCAAATAAAGTTGTAAACCAGCCGTACCGTGATTGATATCACCGTCAAAAGCCACTTCGGTGCCATCGTTGGTGAACATCGTGGTAAGACCGCCTTCGGAACGGCCGTAATAGCCAAAGTTTATCAGATTAGCTGCCCAATTTAGTTGTAAATAAAGCCCTTCACGTTCTGAGTCTTGTTTGCCCAATGGATAAATCGTGTTGGCGACATTTTTTTGTGTGACCCAACCGCTGTGCCGCTCTATCGCAGTCAATAGTAAACGTGGATTAATGCTGTAACGATCGGCAACTAATTGCACAATGGCTGGGCCGTCGATTATTTGTCCTTCGACTTCTTCGGTGTAAGTGAGCAAATAACCGTCTAGTGCAGTTGTGAATGTGCGCACGTCAAAATCTTTTGCTGCTGGTCCGTATACCAATTCACTGTCGGGAATGATTTTGAAATTAGGCGTAAGACGATTTTCCTCGGCCGTTGTGGGCACGTTTAATACCTGTCCGGCGTAAACAAAATCACTATCTTCGATGCCGTTGAGTAAAACCAGTTCGTCAACTGTGGTGTCATAGTCGAGGGCGATGGTGCCTAGGGTTTCACCTTCGGTGACTGCATGTGTGGTAGCAGCACCACTGATGCTGCCGACAGGGTGGGGTGCATCTGGAGTCGGGGTTCCATTATAGGGGGGGACGGCCGTTCCCATCTGGATGACAATCGGTTCGGTCGTGGCGATGGGGGACGCTTGAATATTGGTCGTAGTAGCAACGGCCGTTGTGGTGGTATTTTCGTTATTGTTCGTACCTGGAAACGGTCGTGTGCAGCCAGGCAATACTACAAACAAAAATACCAGTGCCAGCAACTTGATAGTTGGCGTTAGCTTGGTGAAGACAAGTGAATTCTGTAACGACAATCCTGAAAAGTTCTGCGTCAAGAACTTATGATTAATCATATATTGCTTGTAGATGGTAGTTTGTTGAGCTAACCCCGCCAGAAATCTTTCTGACAACGACAAAATATTTACCGGCTGCAAAAGTGCCAGAAATTGATTCATTGCCATTGCTAAAAGATGCTGAATAACCGACTAATGTGATGGTAGGATCGATCTTATAGAGGTACAAGTCATAATTTCTCCCGCCAGGAATCTTGGTTAATCCCACCTGAATATTACCGTCTTCAGGCAAGATGAAATAAAACAAATCATCTTGGTCGGCAGTTGTGCTGAAATTACCGAAGTAAGTTGAGCCAGAACGGATAGGTCCATTGGCATTGCCGAATACATTATTGGGTTCGACTTCATTGGGGCCATCAAAGTAGTCGACATGCTTGTTGAGTATATTGGGCAAGAATGTCGAGGTTAGATAAGTGATTGATACGACATGATTGCTTTCAGGCATTTGGACGACATTGGTACTTGCATTTGTGGCATCATTGAGCGTGCCAGACCAACCAACAATTTTCCAGCCTGGCTCTGGCGTCACAACGACACTAATTAATTCAGTGGCGACATATTGTCCAGGCTCGCAACCGATCGAATTTGGTAAATTAGTCGCTGTTGGATCAGTGCCCCCGCCGGTATGTGTCATGATTAATGTGTAACAATCCGAGCGATTCTCATCTAAAATGAAAAGGCGTGCAGCCGAGGGCATACCAAGATTCGCATTTTCGGGGGTGCGCAGCACCAACAAAAACTCTTTGCCGATTGGCTGTCCATTGACTGGCACTGAGATGATTTTCTCAGCTTCACCAGCAGCGAAATCGAGTGTGCCAACCATATATTGTGTGCCTTGCGACACATCAGTAACTTCATAATTAACTGCCACTGGTAAACCAGAAAGGGCATTAAGTGTGACGGTAATGCCCGCAAAATCCGCACTAGGAAATGCAAAGTATTGCTGTTTATTAAAGGAAACGGCCGGCGGATTGTCATTATCCATGATGGTTAAGACGGCATTGGATTCGCCTAACTCTGCGTTGAAAATGTTCGATAACATTAAATTGACAGTCTCGTTAGGTTCATCTAATAAGTCTTCTTTCAGAGGTATTGTGGCATTGAGAACTGTTTGGCCGGGCATAAAGTGCAAAATCTGATCGGCGTCGATGAAATCGACGCCGCTAGTTGCTGTACCGGCTTCCGTGTCAAAATCTACGTAGACATGCTTCGTGGATGCAGGGAAAATGGTGACTGTAATTGGAATCGTCGTACCGCTTTCGTTGACAGAAAAGGTGGTGGATGAAAATTGTACGGTTGGATCGCCTTCATCATCCAAAATGGTGACGATTGCATTTGTTGGCGATCCGAGCTGGGCATTGGCGGATACATTGTCAAGTTCGAGGTTAAAAGCTTGTGTCCCTTCGGCTGTATTATCATTGATAATGGGTATATTGACTGTGCGCGTGATAATGTTGGCCCCAAATGTGAGGGTTTGATTGACGGCCGTATAATCTTCTGGTGAAACGGCCGTACCGTCACTACTAATCATATCAACCGATACGGTTTCTACATTTGAGCCACTGCGCAAAACCTGAATAGCTGCACTGCTGTTATCCTCATTTACTGTATAGCTGGCAGCATTAAAATACAAAGTGGGTTTTTCTATGTAATTGACGCGAGCAACATGATCGGCACCCGGCATCGTGATACTGTTGTTTGTGGCCATACTGCTGTCATTATTTGTACCTTCCCAGTTTGCCACTTGCCAGCCGCCGGCAGGGACGGCCGTTAAAACGATATTCGCAGCGGCTACATATTTTCCCGCGCTGCATCCAGGAGATTGGGTCGGTGTGGCTGTGGGATCGCTACCCTGCCCGGTGTGGGTTAAAATCAATGGATAACAGGCTGGAGTGAATGAAGCAGTTACGGCCGTACTGCTATTAATCGAAATGGTCGTTGGATTTGTCGTGCCGCTTAAGTTTCCACCCCATTGTTGGAAAACAAAACCGTTGTTTGGGCTCGCTGTCAGTTGTACGATTGTCCCGGCTGTGTATTGGTCGTTGTTACAGTTTTCTTGCGGAGATGCGCCAACTTGACCACTGCCACTGGGTGTAACTGTAATAACCAGTGGATAACAGATTTGAGTGTACGCCACAGAGACTGCATGATTGTCGGCCGGCATGGTTAATGAATTGCTGTTGCTGGTGCTGTTATCGTTATTAGTTCCGCTCCAATTTGCAACTTTCCAGCCTGAATCAGGTAATGCGTTCAGTGAAATGACTTCTTCGTAAACATATTGCCCTATGGGACAGGGCGCGGAGTGGGTTGGCATGGCGACGGGATCATCACCATCACCCGAATGGCTTAAGTCCAGCGTGTAACAACGCTGCTTAAAAGTCGCAGTGATTTCATGATTGCTGCTTACTGTCAATTGGGCAGGGCTTTGAGATCCATTGATGTCACCACTCCAACCGTTAAATTTCCAGCCTATGTCAGCAATGGCTGTTAGTGTGATCACAGCTCCGGCTTGATAGGTAGCTTGATCGGGTTGTTTGGTAACAGCTCCATCCCCTACTGTGAAAATATCGACAACATAAGAAGGATTGCTTGTATTTGTTTGGCTATCTATTTGTGCGCTTGCTAAGGTTGTTAAGCTCACTGCCAGAGTCAGCACTACCAACGTTAAAACGCCAGTAATAAGGATATATTTTTGTTGTGGTTTCCGGTTCATGTGTCGCCTTTACATCTACTAATAATTTGCAACTACATTATAAAACATCCCGCCGCATGTTCCTAAACTTTTTCGTTTACCTAAGGATGCGTTTACAAATAAGATTTGATCAAAAAGCAGCTTGACTGTTTACAAAAGTGCAAAGTTAGCAACAGTCCACGGTTTTTCAGCCGCGAAATCCCTTTCGCGTTC
>JAGRDI010000167.1:17536-19326 GCA_020432765.1 Anaerolineales bacterium
CGGCTACAAAGTGAACTATTGAAAAACCCTGAGTAACAGTCAAGCTTTAAGGTTTGATTCATGAAACAGGTTACAATGGAATGCCTTTTCAGCAAAGGGCGCAAAACCGACGTATACCCATCAATGTTTTGACGGGATTGTTGAATAGAGATTGATTATGCAAGCAAATTATGTACAAAGATTACGCTTAACTTTTCGCAAAGTTGGCCCCACACGGTTTATTGGTCATCTAGATTTGGCGCGCACACTCGAGCGCTCCTTGAACCGTGCGGGAATTCCTATCGCCTACAGCCAGGGATTTAACCGCCGTCCGCGTATGGCGTTGGCAGTTGCGTTGCCGCTTGGCTACACATCCGATAGTGAGTTAGCCGACATCTGGTTGGCTGAAGCCATGCAGCCTGCTCAAGCTCAAGCGCAATTGATGAGTCGTATAGCACCTGGATTAGAAATCGTTGCGGTGCAAGAAATTCCTATAAAAGAGCCTTCTTTGGAGACTTTGACTGTTTCAGCTGCGTATGTCATTTCTTTTTTGGATTCCCAAGATGTGGAAGATTTGCAATCCAAAATAGATACTATTTTGGACAGTGAAACAATCATATGTGAGCGTAAACAAGGCCGTAAAGGCAAAATTAAGCAATACAATTTACGGCCACTCATCCTGGATTTAGCGCTTGATAAAACGGATGCTGGTCAAACACACCTGCTTGCTGAATTGGCGTTAATGCCGGCCAAAACTGGGCGGCCTGATGAGGTGTTGCGCCTATTAAATATCGATCCTTTAAGTGCCCATGTCCACCGCACAAAAATCACACTCAACGACACTGTTTCTTCCGCGTAACCGCGTTAAGCTTGCTTGTAAGCTTCCATCACTAAGCTTACAGGAAGACATAATTTGATCCTGCTCAGGAAGGCATCGTTCTAAACATAATTTTCAGATTGAAACGGCCGTATCTTCTGCACTAAGAAGAAAGGTTGTTTAAAAAAGTCAAATTAATAACGCAGGACCTATCATGCGGAGGAAACAGTGGAGTTTAATCAAGCAGAGTTAGAACATTTCCGAAATTCACAAAGACCCTATGCAACGCAAAGACGGGAGCGTCGCATGTGGGGTACGTTACGTATATGGGATAAATTTGCATTCTTTTTGTATGTGGCAGCTTTTTTACTATTGCTAACTTCAATTTTCTTGTTTGTTGTCCCTACACTTATTTTGCTATTTGCCGAGTTGGGTCTGGTTTCTTTAGTGCCAACTGTTTTGCTCACCTTTCCCAAGCTAACTTTATTTCAAATTGCAACAGGTACATTTATCCTTAGTGTGGTGTTGATGTTGTTGGCTCGTTGGCGTGTGATGCATAATCTTGGTTTACGTCCTGAATGTGGTTGCCCTGTTTGTCAAGAACGCGAATTGATCCGTGTACCGCGCAAAAGGCGCGACCGTATGTTTAGTTTCGTTGGTGTTACGGCATGGCGTTATGCGTGTCGAAATTGTACCTGGGGCGGACTGCGTGTAGGTGGACAGATGCCGTTATCTGTGCCTGTTAAGGCGGTTCCCGCGATAAAAAAGGCAACAAAATTCGAACCTTCTGAGAGTGATTTTGAAGAAGTCGTTTTTCAATCTTACATGCATGATCAAGAAACAGAAAGCGTTGAAGAGATAATGCCGCTTACTGCAGCCCCACAACCTCAGATTATGGAGGATGTGACCGTTCCTGAAGTTCGCATAGATGAAGTAAAACCCAGCGACGAACAACCGATACTGGCTTTTGTAGAAACGGCCGTAGATGATTTGC
>JAGRDI010000167.1:19336-20947 GCA_020432765.1 Anaerolineales bacterium
ACACTCAGACAAGGCGGAATCGCCAAACACAGCCGCAGAAGCAGAAGCTCTGAAAACAGTAGATATCAATGCAATCGAATTTGACTCGGAATTCGAACGTCTGTGTTATGAAGTTGCTCAAGCGAGATAACCAATAACTTTTTTGAAACCAGGTATGGTCAAGTATTAGTTTTTCTAAAAGAGCGCCTTGTTTTTTTGACAACCCCCTTACAGCAAGCTATAATTTCCAATCGTGTGCATGGGAATACCAACCACTGCCCATGCCTTTGATAATCTACCGCAAACCGGCATCGTAAGATGTCGGTTCTTTTTGGAGGTACTAGTGTACGCAATTGTAGTAAGTGGTGGCCGGCAATACCGCGCCGAAGAGGGTCAAAGCTTCTCAGTCGAGAAGTTACCCTACGAAGTCGGTGAACAGATTGAGATGTCAGATGTTTTGCTCCTTGCGAATGATGCGGGTGTACAAGTCGGGCAACCAACCGTTCCCGGCGCATCTGTTAAGGCCACAGTTGTAGACCAATATCGTGGGAAAAAGATATTCGTCTGGAAATATAAACCCAAGAAACGGTATCGTCGTCGCAAAGGGCATCGTCAAAATTATACCCGCTTGCGCATAGATGAGATTGTAGGTGCATAAGGAGCAATAGTTATGGCACATAAAAAAGGTGCTGGTTCAACTCGTAATGGTCGTGATAGTAATGCCAAACGTTTGGGAATCAAACGCTACGGTGGTGAATATGTCATTACTGGCAATATCATCCTACGTCAGCGCGGGACAAAATATAAACCAGGAAACCATGTTGGCCTTGGCAAGGATTATACCATTTATTCCTTGATCGATGGTGAAGTTAAATTTGAAAACAAACACGGCCGTAAAGTCGTGAGTGTTTATCCGGTTGAGTCATAGAGGTGTTGCAATGAAAGAAAAAATCCATCCAGAATGGTATCCCGATGCCAAAGTGATTGTGGAAGGCGAGGTTGTAATGACCGTTGGCGCCACCAAACCGGAACTCAATGTTGAAATCTGGTCCGGCACACATCCATTTTATACCGGAACTCAACGTTTATTGGATACTGAAGGCCAGGTAGATCGATTCATGCGTCGCTTGCGTAAACGTGAAGAGATGCGTGAAATGCAAGAGGTTCAAGAAGAAAGACGCGATCCGACTAATTTGTCTGTTGAGGCGATGTCTTTAGGTACCCGTGCGACTAAGGCGTTAGAAGATGGTGGGGTGACGACTGTCGGTGATGTTTTGGGACAGTTAAATGAGGGCGATGATGCATTGTTAGCTATGCCGGGTATTGGTCAGAAAGCTTTGATCGATATTAAGCGCTTCTTGCGTGCAGAGGGATTAATCGACTAATTCCCCATCACTATTTATTGACTATTTTAGGGCAGGTGCGTACGATACGTATCTGCCCTTTTTGTTTATATTGAGAACAGGAATGCCAATTCTAATAACAATTGAGTTGTTAGAGACTTAGCAAGATAAAGAAAGAGTTGGAGGATATGACAAAACACACCAAAGGCCGCGTCGAGTTGATTTGCGGCAGCATGTTTAGTGGAAAAACTGAGGAGTTGATTCGGCGCTTACGGCGTGCCGTAATCGC
>JAGRDI010000167.1:20998-31401 GCA_020432765.1 Anaerolineales bacterium
GAAAAAGTGACATCCCATAATGGGATTGGTTTTGAGGCCCAGCCTGTGAACGGAGCTCGCGATATTCTCAATTATTTACAACCTGAAACGACTGTAGTTGCAATTGATGAAGTTCAATTTTTTGATCAAGCAGTGATTGGCTTGTGTGAAGAATTGGCCGATGATGGCAAGCGTGTGATTTGTGCGGGATTGGATATGGATTTTCGCGGGGTGCCTTTTGGCCCTATGCCAGCATTAATGGCGCGTGCTGAAGAGGTGCATAAGCTGCATGCCATTTGTGTCATTTGTGCGGATGAGGCTAGTCGCACCCAACGTTTGATTAATGGCCAACCAGCCGCATTTGATGATCCGGTTGTGCTTGTGGGCGCAGCAGAAGTGTATGAAGCGCGTTGTCGTGAATGCCATGCAGTTTTTGCAGCCCGAAATGGAGTGAGTCATGAATAAATCTATACGCAAACTAGAAGATGATGTTGATTATGTTCTGATTGACGAGCAGCGTTTGCAAGCGCGTACTGAGGAAATCGCGCACTTGATGATGGCTGATTATAAAACCGAAGAAGATTTGCTGCTTATCTGTGTGCTAAAGGGCGGCTATATTTTCTTGGCAGATTTGAGCCGGGCTTTAGGGCGGTCACATGAGATTGATTTTATGGCGATCTCTAGTTACGGCGCTGGAACCAAAAGTAGTGGCGCTGTGCAGATTATTATGGATTTGAAGTCGCCCATTATAGATCGAAATGTGTTGATTATTGAGGATATTATTGACAGCGGTCGTACTTTGCAATATATGCGTGCCAGTTTGTTGGCACGTGGCCCTAAATCGGTACGCATTTGTTCGTTGTTGAGCAAACCGTCGCGTCGCGAAGTGGATGTTCCGGTAGATTATACTGGGTTTGAGATTCCTGATGAATTTGTGGTTGGGTATGGATTAGATTTTGCAGAGGAATATCGTAATCTACCTTATATAGCAGTGTTGAAACCAGAAGTTTTTGCGCATTTGAATGAGGAGTAGACCTAAATGGATTTGACACCATACGCGGGGCGTTGGGTTGCGTTGATTGATGAGCAAGTTGTGGGCATTGGCGCAACGGCCGTTGCTGCACAACAAGCCGCCAGTCATAATCGTTCCCGCGAACGAGTGCGCATCTATTTTGTAGAACCCGCCGGTGGTGAGCCACTGCCTTTTGATCCATTATTAGAACGATTACGGCCGTTGCTTGCCCAACAAAATATGCCTGTCTACCTCGTGGGCGGCGCTGTGCGGGATGCCTTGTTAGGGCGTGTCAGTCATGACCTTGATTTTGTTGTGCCGCGCAACGGCATCAAATTGGCGTTTGCTATTGGTGACGCCTTACACATGCCAGCTTATACCCTGGACAGTGAACGTGATACCGGGCGTGTGGTTGTGCCAGGCAGCGGCACGACACTCGATTTTGCGCGTTTTCGTGGTGCAGACCTGACGGCTGATTTGTTTGATCGTGACTTTACGGTGAATGCGCTGGCGTTACCGGCCACGGCCAAAACGCAATTGTCTCTCATTGACCCAACAGGCGGCTTAGCCGATTTGCAAGCACAAACCTTGCGACTGCCCCATGCTAATGCGCTAACGGCTGATCCAGTGCGAGCGTTGCGGGCGGTACGCCTGGCACATACTTTGGGATTTGTGTTAGAACCAGAAACCCAGATGTTGGTCAAGTCGGCGGCTCATCTGCTGAAAACTGTTTCCAATGAACGTGTACGCGAAGAGTTGACGAAAATTTTGAATACGGCCGTTCCGCATTCGGCCCTCTTGCAACTATTCCAGCTTAATTTATTGTCGGTAATATTACCCGAGGTCGCCGCGCTCGATGGCATCATTCAATCGCCGCCGCATCATGAACCGGTGTTAGAGCATACAATTTCTGTGTTATCTTGGTTGGTGCGGATTGAAACGGCCGTTTTCGATGCAGATGCTACCCTACAAGAAGTCGAGTTGCAGCAAGTGCAACACATGTTGGCTCCTTATGCGCAGCAGCTGCACCATTATTTTGCCCGACCGATTGATGGCGGGGTAGCTGGTCGCTTGCTGCTGCGTTTGGGCGCTGTGTTACATGATATCGGTAAACGACAAACCAGAACTGTTGATGAAAACGGCCGTATTCGTTTTTTCGGTCATGAAGCAGTGGGTGCTGATCTTGCTGCTGTGCGTTTACATCAATTGACTTTTAGCAATACGGCCGTTGCCCATGTTAAAGCAACTGTTGCCGGTCATATGCGTCCCTTGTTGTTGGTATCAGAACAACGCCAACCATCACGCCGCGCCGTTTACCGTTATTTCCGCGCAACTGGGCAGGCTGGACTTGATATTTGTTTGTTGGCCTTGGCCGATTCGCTGGCAACGCATGCCGGCATGGGTGACAAAGAAGAATGGATGCGCTTAGTTGATTTGGTAGGTGCTTTGCTGGAATTCTATTTTGGAAAATATAATGAAGTCATTAAACCCACACCACTCTTGAATGGCACCGATATCATTCAAATCCTCAATCTACAACCTGGCCCAGAAGTTGGACGCATTCTGCGTTTGATTGAAGAAGCCCAAGCATCAGGCGAAATAGCAACACGGCCTGAGGCGATTCTACTAGCGCAGCAGGTGCGTGAATGAGGATGGTACCGTCTATCACCCGCACCATTTTCGTTTTATTCCTTGTGGATCATAGATGTCATCGTGCTGGGATCGATCTCAGCAGTGAAGCCATCATCAATACCTTTAACGATTACGGATACGGCGTCATGGCTGTGCAGTGATTCTTGGTGTGAGGCGATAACTTTGAAGTCGTGAATACGCTCATCTTTGATCAACTGCTCATAGAGCAAACGCACGGCATCTTCAACGAATTTCAGATAAGCGGCGTTGAGTTCGGCAAAAGCTTGTTCGTCTTCACGTTTGACCATAACTTGCGTCTCGGTCTGTAAAGCCATGAGACAGATGTCACGCACATCTTCAATCCAGACAAATTCACCGCGTTTAATTTCAACACTCACACGTGCAACTGACCGTTGACTATGTGGCACGGCTGCGATGCCACGTGTTTCAATGGCATGTTGTGCGAGTTCAAAGCTGCATGGGCAGGCGGATGAGTAGACAAAGTCAAAATGGATGGTGGTACGGATACGGCCGTAACGGTCCAACTTGCCTTCAAATGCAACATAATAATATTGAAACCCCGACAAGCCTGAACGCAATGACTCATTCTCGATTGGGTAGCTAAAGCGCAGCATCAAGCGTGCATCGCGACTTTCCAGATTGGTGCGGTAATCTTCTAGTATTTCTTCTAAAGTTTCCAATGAAAAAGTGCGGTCACGATGTTCGTAAAAAGTACGCATAATGCGCGACATATTGATTCCCTTTTTGTGTGCTTCCAAAGAGACGGTACCGGTAATTGAAGTTTCGAGTGTGATCGCATCTCCGGATTTGGTCATGAATTTGAGCGGCATACGAAAATTATGGATGCCTACCTGTTGGATGGTAACCGGACTGCCTTGAATTAAGGCTGTGGATCCATTTTGTAGATCGGGCAGACTTGCTTTGTATACGGGTGTGACTTGGAAGTCGCGGTCGTAAAAACGGCGTGGGCTGCGTTCGGTAATGGGTTCAGCGACGGCCGTTGCCGTATTTATTTGCAGGCTACCATTATTTTGATGATAACCATTGTCATTTGTCTTTGTATAGGCATGTTTTCCATTGACACCATTGCCATAATATCCGTTACTTTTCATCTTGTTGTCTCCTAAAACATTCAACATGCAAGCAAGCAAAACTGCGTTGCCGTGGCGTCGCAAAGAGGAAATATCTTTTGCTTATTATTTGTTGGGTGAATTGATATGCAGCCTGTGCAGCACGGGAGTTTTGCTGTCTTACTACACGAGGCTTTTTCTAATTTATGTGATCCATCTATTGATGTTACTCGCACAAGCGATTCAATAAGTAGAGGTCATTCACGTAATTGACATTATAACGCATGTCTAAGTAATGTCAATATATTTAATGAAAATATACATTTTGTTTATATTTTGTCGTATATTACATTTTGGTCTGCCGTTGATACCAATTTTGACAAACTAAATTGACTCACCACAATGCGGGCAAATTTCAGCATCAGCGTAGACACTCCCCTCACATTCAGGGCAAATGAATTCAAACTCGGCACCGCATTGGGGACAAATATCATCTTTGTCAGAAACGGCCGTATGACACTCAGGGCATAATAATTGACCACAATTCTCACATTCCTCAGCCTCAGGCGGAAGAACTACCGCGCAGGTTGGACATTTTTCAGACCACTTTGGCATTTGAATTCTTTGTGCTCCGCTGGGACCACAGCGCGGGCAAATTTGTTCATCGGCTTCCAGGTGAATCTGGCATTGGGGGCAGGCGCGATAATCACATTTGGGGCAGTTACCGGCGCGTGGTTCAAAGTGGCCACCACAACGTGGACAAGCTGCAATTTGCGCCACCCCTTTTTCAAGCATCATTGTGTAAACGATGCGGGCACTGGTGCGGGTTTTAACCACGACTTCTTGCTGGCAGTGTGGGCATGACATTGCGCCAATAGGTAATGCGTTTTCACACTCACTACAAAAGCTCGGAATCAACGCATTGCAATTGGGACAATAGTCCGTGCCTGCAGTCAGTTCAAAATGACACAATGGACAGTCTATAAAAAGGGCCGATTTGCAATGGGGGCAAATTGTGTCATCCTCATCAATAAGTTTGCCACACAGCGAACAAAATGAAGCGCCACAGTCAGCGCAAAAACCATCTTCAAGAAACAAAGGCACTGCGCATTGTGGACATTGCCCCGTGTACTCTGCTTCCACTGCAATGTTTTCGGTGTTGGCAGCAAGATTAGCACCACAATGTGGACAAATTATTGCCTCTGCCGGTATTTCCATATCGCACTCTGAGCAGTAGACGCTGAATTCTGCACCACAAGCCGGGCAATGTGGCGCATCTTCATTGATTGGTGCCTGGCATTCAGGGCAAAAATCTTGTCCACACTGTGGACAGCTTTCTGTGGTGCTTGTTAAGATCGTATGACATGTTGGACAACGTAATGGTGGCTTCATCTTTCTTCTTATGGGTATTATTTATTTTGACACGGATAAAAAGAAATGCGGATAATTGGATCAACATTCTTTGGCATTGTTTTCTTTGTATCTTGGCGGTGGGCAGTTTGTATATTTTCTCAGGATATTGGTGTGCGACCTTGGAAACCAGCATTTAAGTCATGGAAGAAGGCAATTTCATCTTCGCCGTAACGCCAACAAAGGTAAACGTCACGGCCGTTTATTTGGGCCAAAAAATCAATCAAACCAGCTTCAAGATTTTTAATCTCACAACCATACGCTTTAATTTGCTCTATTAACGTTTCAATGGCAATGAAATCTTGCACAAGGCCAGTGTGGACCGGGCCGCCAAAATCTGAGGATGTGTTTTCGATTTGTGGACGAATATCCTTATAAATACGCACGACTTTACCACGGCGTGCCAATAAATCGTTCATGAGCGGTCTGATTTCAATAATGATTTGATTGGCTTCTTGCAACGTGAAGTAACGAATTGACATAGTGATATGTGATACACAAAAACGGGGCGCAAGCCGTTAAGCAAGTGCCCCGTTAGATCATATTTGAAATACGAATTAAAAACTACCCGCAGCCGCCAGAACCGCAGCCGCCGGCTGCTGCACCAGCACTGCCGGCTGTTTTGAAGGAAGAACCACAGCCGCAACTTGAGGTCGCATTGGGATTATCGATTTTGAAACCGCCACCCATTAGACTATCTTCAAAATCAATTGTAGCCTGATTCAGGTACATCATGCTGGTCGGATCAACAAACACCTGGATGCCATCTTTTTGGATAACATGGTCGTATGGACGTGCTTCTGCTTCCAGTGCCATTCCGTATTGCATGCCGGAACACCCGCCACCAGAAACAAATACGCGCAAGCCATAATCCGGAACGTCTTTTTGCTGGAGCAAATCACGTACCATTTTGACAGCACCTGGGGTCAGATAGACAGTTTCTGTGGTTTCAATTGTTGTTTCTTCAATTGTGTTTAACATAAGTTAACATCCTCTCAAATTAAGTAAAGGCGATATATTTTTGATGCAAATAAGTAGTTGGAATTTTAGCAAGTAGTCACGTGCCTGTCAATTTCTATCAACTTTTTCTTAAAAACTCAGTGGTTGTCGCTCTGGTGCTGTCATGATAAAATTTTTCTGCTTCATATGAATTTTCGGGCGCAAATCGTTGCGCCTTTATTTTTGAAAGGTGAAATCAAATGCTAAAAACACATAGCTGTGGTGAATTACGGCTGGAAAACATTGGGGAAGAGGTTACGCTCGCTGGCTGGGTAAATCGCAGCCGCGATATGGGTGGCGTGATATTTATTGATTTGCGTGACCGAAATGGTAAAACGCAAGTTGTTGTTAATTCAGGTGATGTCCCACAATCCTTTGAATTGGCGCAGCAAGTGCGTAGTGAATATGTTTTACAAGTGAAGGGAACGGTACAAAAACGACCCGAAGGATTGGATAATCCCAAACTGGAAACAGGCGAGATCGAAGTGATGGTCTCCGAAGTTAATGTTCTCAACCCGGCAAAAACGCCTCCCTTCTTAATTGATCGAGACGAGGTAGTGGATGAAAGTTTGCGCCTTAAATATCGTTATTTGGATTTGCGGCGTGAACGTATGCAGCGTAATCTAATCATCCGTCATAAAGCGATCAAGTTTATCCGTGACTACCTTGACGAACGCGACTTCCTTGAGATTGAAACCCCGATTTTGTTCAAATCGACACCGGAAGGTGCGCGTGATTATTTGGTGCCCAGCCGTGTACATCCGGGCAAATTTTATGCGTTACCACAAAGCCCGCAGCAGTTGAAACAGTTGTTAATGGTGGGGGGGTATGAACGGTATTTCCAAATCGCTCGCTGCTTCCGCGATGAAGATTTGCGTGCTGACCGCCAGCCTGAATTCACACAGCTTGATATGGAAATGAGCTTTGTCGAACGGGATGACATTTTGGATTTGATCGAAGGATTGGTTTTGGGTATGGTGGAACATACCAGTCTGGTGCCGGCAGCTTCAGATTCGATCCCGCGCCTCAGCTATGCTGAGGCAATGGCACGCTTTGGCACAGATCGGCCTGACATTCGTTATGGTTTGGAATTGGTTGATTTGTCTGATATTGCTGGTGCAAGTGCGTTTAAGGTATTTACATCCAATGTGGCAGCCGGACACCCTGTGAAGGCAATTTGTGTGCCGGGCTGTGGTGATTACAGTCGAAAACAAATTGATGAGTTGGAGAAAATTGCCAAGGACAACGGCGCGAAAGGTTTGGCTTGGATGGCATTAAATCCGGATAGTGGCGAAATGCGCGGTTTCATCACGAAGTTCTTTACGGTTGAACAGTTGATTGCACTAACGGAACGGCTGGATGCAAAACCGGGCGATTTGTTGTTGTTTGCGAGTGATAAGAAGAACGTCGTTGCGGCTGTTTTAGGTGCTCTGCGTGATGAGTTTGGTTATAGACTGGGGTATAAAGATAAAAAAGAATTGGCGTTTACGTGGGTGATTGATTTTCCCTTGTTTGAGGAAGATATGGAAGAAGGACATTGGGCACCCAGCCACCATATGTTTACAGCGCCAAAACGCGAGCATATCGATCTGTTAGACAGCGATCCTGGTCAAGTATTGAGCGAACAGTATGATTTGGTTTGTAATGGGTATGAGGTTGCTGGCGGCAGTATCAGAATCCATGAACGGCCGTTACAGCGCAAAATCATGGAATTGATCGGTTTTTCAATTGAAGAAGCCAAAGACCAGTTTGGTCATATGCTGGAAGCATTTGAATATGGTGCGCCACCACATGGTGGCATTGCCCCAGGAATTGACCGTTTGGTGGCCTTAATGGCTGGTGAGCCTAATATCCGTGAGGTCATGGCTTTCCCCAAGACAGCACAGGCGACTGATTTGATGTCAGATTCGCCCTCGTTTGTAGCTGAACGGCAGTTGAATGATTTGCACATAAAATTGGCTGAACCACAGAAGAAGTAGATTCTAGCTTTTTTAGACACAGATGGTAAAGAAACACGGATGTTTTGTCCGTGTTTTTGTTTTATGAATTGGACACTGGTGTTTTTTATTTTACCAGAGGAGACTTGTCAGGTTTTATGATCAATTTGCTCACATTCCACTCGTGGTAGAAACCTGACAAGTCTAGAATTCGCCAGACTCCAGTTATGAAATGAAAAGTTGGGCTGCTGTATATTTACAGCTGTGGATGCGTTTTTTTGGAGGTGAATGTGTTTGATTGGATACGGAAGGTGTTTGGTTCTCATGACCAGATTAAGGTAATTACGAGCACACCATCACAGCAGATGTCCCCGAATATTAACGTTCAAAAAGACACGGCCGCTGCCCCTCTCCCTAAAAAGTTTGCCAGTGGTGAATTTGTGGTAACGCTGCAAGAAGATGGTTTGCTGCCCGAGCGCGTCGCTGAGGCACTCAGCCGTCTGGTTGGCATGGAATTGTCGGAAGCACAACGGATGGTCACATCTGTGCCAGTGGTTTTGTTGGACGGCGTGGCTGAAGAACCGGCACATTTAATGCAGCGCGAATTGCAGATGTTGGGCGCGGTTGTAGATGTTTCACGGGTGAGTGAGATTGCTGAGAGTTTGGTTGCGGAAACGGCCGCTGCTCCAACGATTGATCCCGATACTAAACCCAAACAAAACGAGAGTGAAATCAAATTTGATGAACATGGGTATCAAGTTTATCTAAGCTCACTTGGCTTGGAGCCTGAATCTGTCGTCGATTTGTTGCGCACATTGCAAAACGAATATGAAACTTTGGCGGCAGTGCGTTGGCAGACCGAGATGAAGATTGAACGCGTGTCACCGATTGTTTTTGGGCGCAGTTTAGCAGATGCAAACCATATCGCTGCTGAATTAAATGTTTTGGGCGCAACGGCCGTTGTTTTCCATGAAAATGACCCAAATAAACCAACATACGATCATAATCAATATGGTTTGGTTTTAGTAGACGCGGGGACAAATCCAAACCAGGTTGTGGTACTAGTGGCGGATGTGCTAGCGCTTGATAAAGGAGAAGCGGAGCGCCTGGTAGCGCAACTCCCGCTTGTGCTGCTGGAAAATGTAGCCGTAGAAACGGCGATTGCAGAAGGCGAACGGTTTAGTGCAACTGGGGCACGCTGTGAGTTACCAGGTCCGCAAAAACAGGTTTGGTTCGATCCATCCACTGATCATATTCAAAGACAGTCGGGAGCGTATCGCGTGATTTTGCATCGTGTCGGGTTTAATAAATTGCTTGTGCGTCAAACCATTGAGAATTTACGGCCTGATTTATCTGCTGAGAGAGCCGAACATCTGCTGGGTACTGTGCCGCAGGTGTTGTGGACAAATATAAACCTGGCAACGGCCGAATTGGTTAAGCTAAAATTGAATGATTTTGGTGCCACAGCTGTGATTCAAGATACAACGACTGCATTAAAAAGTGGTGATATTCATCCACAAAATCCGGATTTTGTTGTCGGGCGTTATGATGTGATATTGTCTGAATTTAATCGCATGCAGCGTATTTTCCTCATTAAAAAGCTGCGTGATATACTGCCTGGCAGTATGTTGAAAGAACTTGTGGATTTGTTGGAGATGGTGCCGATTGTGATTGTGCGGGGTGTTGATGAGGAAACGGCCGTTGACATTCAAGAAAATCTGGCGGAAACAGGTGGGATAATCAGCATTATACCAAGTGAAACCTAACAGTCTGGCGCAAAGCTAGAGGAAAAAATCAACGAGGGCGGCAGAAATGTCATCGACAATAGCGTGCCAATGCGCATTTGGTTCACGTTGGATAAGCAAGTCTGAGCCATCAATTTGCAGGTAGGCGATTCCCACAATAGCTGCAAAAGTTTGGGCAACAGGTGAACCTTCCGCCATCTCTGCATTTGATAGATAGACTTCCGGCGTGTTGCTGTCGCTTAACTGCAAATTTGTGTAGATGAAGAGTTGAGTATCATCATCAGAAATTTCACTTTCGATTTCGATATATTCAGACATGGGCGCAATTATAGAGCAATCAAAAATCTTTGGGTATAATGGTTTTGAGATTTTGAAATATTTTGACACGAGTTTCACGAATAAAAAGTTCTGATTTCTGGTGATTCGTGGCGTTAAAAGAACGTATGTATCAATAAATATGAGGCATGAATTATGAAAAAAATGTTTAGCTTTTTGGCCGGGGGGTTTTGTGGGGCTTTGGTTGGTGGTGTAGCAGCATTACTGCTGGCACCATCTTCTGGTGATGAATTAGTGTCCAGTGCACAAGCACATTGGCAAT
>JAGRDI010000168.1 GCA_020432765.1 Anaerolineales bacterium
TACGCCACGGATGCGATCTTTGAGATCGTGGACATGCAGCAAAACCTCTGCCAGATAATCGACGTGGCTTTGTGTGTAGACGCGGCGTGGGAAGGCGAGGCGTACCAATTCCATGGCGGCTGGGATTTCGCTGCCGTCTGGTTGTTGGCCAAACATGACGGTACCAATTTCTACTGAACGTATACCGCCTTCAAGGTACAAGACCAAACCCAATGCCCACGCTGGATATTCATTTTGCGGGATATGGGGCAGCATTCCTTTAGCGTCGATATAGATAGCATGTCCGCCGGGTGGCTGCACGATAGGAATGCTGGCTTTGGTTAAGATGTCACCCAAGTAGGCTACAGAGCGAATGCGATAGTGTAGATAATCTTCATCAAGCGCTTCGTGTAGACCTACGGCGATAGCTTCCAGGTCGTAGCCCGCCAGACCGCCATAGGTAGGGAAGCCTTCTGTGAGGATAAGCATGTTTTTGCATTTTTGGGCCAAATCGTCGTTATTGAGGGCTAAAAAGCCGCCAATATTGGCCATGCCATCTTTTTTGGCGCTCATGGTGCAGCCGTCGGCATAACTAAACATTTCTTGGGCGATTTGCAAAGGTGTTTTTTGGGCATACTCCTCTTCGCGGGTTTTGATGAACCATGCATTTTCGGCAAACCGACAGGCATCCAGGAAGAAGGGGATGTTGTAGGTGTGGCAAAGCTGACTGGTAGCCCGAATATTGGCCATGCTGACGGGCTGCCCACCGCCTGAGTTGTTGGTGATGGTGAGCATGACTGCGGGGATGTTGTTTTTGTTGTCTTTTAGCAGCGCTTCAAGTTTTACGAGGTTTATGTTGCCTTTGAATGGATGGATGCTTTGTGGCTGTTGGCCAATAGGGATGGGGATATCAACGGCCGTTGCGCCGCGATATTCTATATTGGCACGTGTGGTGTCGAAATGGGTGTTATTGGGCACAGTGTCACCTCGCTTCAGGATCGAGCCAAATAGGATACGTTCTGCAGCGCGGCCTTGATGGGTGGGGATAACATGTTTGAAACCGGTGATTTCATGCACGGCCGTTTCAAATGTATAAAATGATTTCGCTCCAGCATACGATTCATCACCACGCATCATGCCGGCCCATTGTGCAGACGACATCGCACCAGTGCCGGAATCAGTGAGCAGATCAATAAGCACATCTTCAGCCTTGATCAAAAACAAATTGTAACCAGCCGCTTGCAAAGCAGCTTTTCTTTCGGCACGGGTGGTATGACGAATGGGTTCGACAGCTTTAATTCGGAATGGTTCGATTATCGTTTTGAACTGCATGGGGTTCCCCTTTTTACCGCGAATGCAACGAATTGAATTTTTATTTCAAATGTTCGTGACTTTCGCGACAAATTATTGATGGACGGCGTTTACTATTTTACCATATAGGTCATTTTGTAGCGGATTTTTTCGTCGGCGACAATTTCAAAACCGAGGGCTGCCACGTTTCCTCCCAGCCCCAGGTCGCTTCAATATATTCGCGTAGGGAGATCACATTTAGATTATACAGGAATTCATAATCAGCTGCGTTAGCCTGCCGAAATGTGTGGTTTATGGGTGGGTCAGGATTTGTTTCTGGCTGCATCTTAAATCTTATTTGCGCCGCTGGTGATGACCCAATCTATGCTGCGTGGAAATAGGCGATTCAGATGCGCGAACAGCCAATCATACCAGGTAATGTAAACTTCGGAACGGCCGTTTTCAATTGCGCCGACTATTTTCTGGGCTACTTTTGCTGCTGGTACACCAGTTAGGCCGAATTTGTTAGGCCCTTTTTCGCCGAGGCGTGCTGTGCCAAATTCGGTGGCTGTTAGACCAGGATAGACAAGTGTAACTTTGATATGATACGGTCGCAGCTCCATCCGTAAACTGCGGCTCAGAAAGTTAACCGCTGTTTTGCTGGCGCAATAAACACCATTTTGGGGCAACGGCCGTTGGCTGACAATCGAGGAGATATTGATAATCTGACCGCTATTTTGTTGTTGCATTTGTAAGGCAGCGGTTTGCGCTAAATGAAACATAGCGATCACATTGGTATCCCAAATCATCTGAATATCTGCACTGGGCATGGTCACTAAGGCATTACGATGGCCGATGCCGGCATTGTTGATCAAGACATCTACTCTGCCAAAAGTATCGGCTGTTGCTCTGATGAGTTTGTCTGCGAATTTTTTATCGCGAATATCACCGGCCAAAGCCAATCTTCGACCAGGGTAGGCGCCAAGTTCATCGACCAGTTTGTGTAAGCGGTCACTGCGCCGCGCTGTAAGCACGACATGCGCGCCAGCTTGTGCCAAGGCAGCGGCCGTTGCCTGGCCAATACCAGCCGAAGCCCCAGTGATGATAACCACTTTATGCCACAGAGGCTGGCTCAAGGTTTTCCTCAAAAACGGGCAATAATATGTGGATTTCACAACCTGGCAGACGTTCTTCGTCTGTGCCCGGCGATTCAACCCAGATACGGCCGTTGTGTGCTTCTACAACACCGCGAGCAATATGCAATCCCAAACCAGTGCCACCACCCTTAAACTTTGTACTGCTGGTAGAATGCAAAGATGGCTCGCCGATTTGGAAGAATTTCTCAAAAACTAGTTCATGGTATTGCGGATCGATACCAATGCCACTATCTCTAACCACAAGCTCAACCTGCGGAGCTGTTTTGTCGATTGTGGGCACGACTTGGGCAGAAACACTGATTTGCCCACGGTCAGGTGTGTACTTGATTGCGTTGCCCAGCACGTTGTTGAATACCTGTTCTATACGCTGGGCATCTACATACAATTGGGGAATCTCCTCTAAACCGAGCATTTGTACACGGATCTGCCGTTCACGTAGGGCACCTTGAAAATTAGCTGTTGCTGCTTGGATGAGCGGACCTAAGCTGACCGCTTTCAAATTGAGAATGATGCTTTCAGTTTCCAGTTGGCTGGCATCTAACATAGCGCTAATGACGCGTTCCATTTGGGCTGCGGCGCGATTGATATAACCACTGATTTCCCGTGTTTGTTCAGGATTGAGTGAACCGTCGCCGTTGAGAGCGGCTAACAGGTCGTTGTATCCTTTTACTTGTGTGAGGGGCGTGCGTAATTCATGCGAAGCAACAGTGATGAAATCAGTTTTAACTTTGTCCATCGTCTCCAGGCGCTCATTTTGATTGAGTAAATTGCGATTCAAATCACGGATGTTTTGGCTGCGACTCTCTAGCGCACTATACAGGCGTGCGTTTTGTAGGACAACGGCCGTTTGTCTGGCCAACAATTGCAACAATGTGAGGTCATCTTGTTGGAAAATTTGGCCTGATGGTTTGGAACCAATGGCGATGACGCCCGCTAAATGCTGTCCATTGTTGATCGGTGCATAAGCTTCCATATCGAGTAATTCCAGCCATTCTACGGTTTCAGGTGCTAACTCTTCCTGTAGATCCATTTCTAATTCATAGCGTAAAAGAGGACGTCGTTTTTCGTGAAAAAATTTGGCGATGGAGCCTTCTTCATGTAAGAAATGAACAATTCTAGGAACTTGTCCACGTCCTGGGATTGGTTCTAAACGGATCAATTCATTATCCTGGCGTGCCAGCAGCAGCGCACCACGTTCAATCTGCCATAAATCGCTTAATGTCCCGATGATTACGCGAGCCAGTTGGTCAATTTCCAAAGTGCTGGCGATCAATTCATTATAGTAACCTACTACCTGATTTGTATCGATACGTCGTCCGAAAAGGTAACGGTTTATGAGATTGCTTATCCATTGGCGAAAAGGAATAAAAATCATCAAACTGATGGGGATGATAACGGCCGTAAAAATGATTGTCATGCCCGTGGAAAAATAAGATAAAAATAGAATGACCAACACAATGGCAATGATGACTGGTATGGCAGCGATGATAATGGTCAATACAAAGGCTAAAAGGCGGCGCATTCGAATGCGCATATCCATCAGGTTGCG
>JAGRDI010000169.1 GCA_020432765.1 Anaerolineales bacterium
CTAAAGAAGCCTCGAAGAATTTGTCATCGGCCGGCCACATAAAAGGATTGTTAACCACAGTCGGCCCGTGGAAAACAGCATTGTTTAAATACGAGCGAAAATAAGGTACTTCATGCGAGATGCGGTCTATGATAACGGCATAAGGTGAAGGTTCATCCATGCGCGTGCCGCCTAACTTAACAAACTCTGCCACAACGCCTGTGTTGCGGCGATTAACTTCATTAATAAATGCTGGTGGAAAAGACCATTCCCTGCCAACCATCAAACCTACTTTAAGTGTCATTTTAGCCTCCTCTTATTGATTGTGGAATTCGGAATGCGGAATGCGGAAGGCACTCCTTTCTCGCCGCCTTTCTCCTGACCGGGCAGCAAGCGGTTTAATCATGGCCGCCGATATATGTAAGCAGCATTTTTTCCCAATATTGCCAATCATGTGCCCAGCCATCCCAAAGCCGTAACGCATTGCCGATGCCTTTATCCCATAATGCTTTAGAAAGGCGTTCGCTGCTGTAGCGCAAACTGTCATCGCGGCCGGCAACGAGGATGGTATCCAGGTTGCGCAGGGCTTCTAAGCGTGCCCAATCATGTTCATTGGGAATGAAGTCACAAGGGCTGTTGGCATAGATGTTTTCGTCGTAATAGCCATCTGTCCAGCGTTCCACATCGTAAATGCCGCTCATGCCAATGGTACGGCCGACCAAGTGTGGATAGCGCAAAGCAAAATTAACTGCGTGATACGCGCCAAAGCTGGCGCCGACTGTAATGAGAAAGGAGTTCTGGTTTTTCTGCCAGGAAAGTGGCAGTACTTCGCGTAGCAAATATTGCTCATATTGCATATGCCGCCAGGCTCGTTCACCAGGATGCCGCCAACGCGCATACCAGCTTTCGGCGTCAACACTGTCCACACAATAAACTTGCAGCCAGCCGTTATTAATATGTCTGCCCAGGACATTCATCATGCCGCGATCTTCCCATTCATAATAGCGTCCTTTGGAAGTAGGAAAGATTAAAACGCGTGCGCCGGCATGACCAAAAACGAGTAGCTCCATGTCACGTCCTAAAGCGGGGCTGTACCATTTGTGATATTCACGATTCATAGTCCGGTTTGTCTCCTAGTAAATCGGATTGTTACTCTGATGGTCGGATCAATTGGTCTTTAAAAAATAATCAGGGCTATTACCCCAACAAATTTTTAATTTGCAAACAATCCAACCTGCGATTTTATTCATTTAAGGCTTTGTATCACTTTACTGTTATATCTTTTGAATGCATTGATTGTATCATATGTAAAAGCGAAAGTGTTAGACAGATTGGCTAAAATTTCGTAACAGGCGATAATTGACCAGATCAAAAGGAATCATTAACTAATTTATTTGAGGAGAAAACAATTATGAGCAAAAAAAAAGTCGCTCTGGTAATTGATAGCACCGCTAATTTGCCAGAAGAATTTGTGGAGAAATACAATATCTATGTCATCCCTTTGATTGTGAATTGGGCTGGCGAAAGTCTTCGCGACGGCGTTGATATTACACCAACTGCTTTTTATGAACGGTTGACCCGTGCCAAAGAGATGCCAAGCACCTCACAGCCATCTGCCGGAGAATTTGTAGATGTTTTTTCAAAAGCTGCAGAAACGGCCGAATCCATCCTCTGCCTAACCATTTCGAGTGAACTTAGTGGTACCTTTGCCTCGGCTAATGCCGCACGCGACATGCTGGAAGATATTCCCATCGATATTGTTGACACGCGTTCTACCGTGATGGCAATGGGCTTTATGGCCTTAAAGGCTGCTGAAGCTATTGAAAATGGCGCAGACCTGGCCGAGGCGGCTCAAGTGGCACGTGATCTGATAACGAAAGTGCGTATCTTATTTGTTGTGGATACACTCGAATTCCTACATCGGGGCGGTCGCATTGGTGGTGCATCACGTTTATTTGGTTCGGTGCTTTCGATTAAACCCGTGTTGACTTTGGAAAACGGCCGTATCGATACGCTAGAAAAAATCCGCACAAAACGTAAAGCCATTCAATATATGCTTGATTACGTCGTTGCCGATGTGGCCGGTAAATCCGAGATACATGCCGTCATGCTAAATGCCGTAGCCTTTGACGATGCCGACGCCGCTGCCGCAAAATTACAACAGCAGCTCAACATTGAAAACATCCCACATTCAGAATTAAGCCCGGTCATCGGCACACACGTTGGCCCTGGAGCGATTGGTATCGCTTACTATGCTGAATAATTAGGTTGATTTAGAAAGATTATGCTTGAAAAAATAGCGCAAGTCGTAACCCATTACGAAGAAGTTGAACGCCAACTATCAGATCCGCTGGTTTTGGCGGATCACGTAAAGTTGACCGAATTGGCGCAGGAACGTGCCGAGATGCAGCCGTTGGTGGCTGCTTACCGCCGGTACCAACAAGTAGAAGTGGAATTACAGGAAGCCCAAGAGTTTGCTGAGCGCGAAGAGGAGGCCGAAATGATTGCATTGGCCAAAGAAGAGATCGACGAGCTCATTGCTGAACAAGAGACACTAGAAAAGAAAATGCGTTCTTTGCTCGTTCCCAAAGATCGTCGTGACAGTAAAAACGTATTTGTTGAGATTCGCGCCGGCGCGGGGGGCGATGAAGGTGGTATTTTTGCGGCCGATTTGACACGCATGTATATTCGTTATGCTGAAGGTCGGGGTTGGAGTACTCAAATCATAGAAGAAAGTCGCACGGGCGTTGGTGGTTATAACAAGGTTGTCTTGATGGTAAAAGGCAGAGGCGCTTATTCGCGCTTCAAATTTGAGAGCGGTGTGCATCGTGTACAGCGCGTGCCGGCTACCGAATCGCAGGGTCGCATCCATACATCAACAGCAACCGTGGCTGTCATGCCAGAGATCGATGATGTGGAAATCACACTGGATGATCGCGATTTAGAGATTACGGCCGAATTTTCGTCGGGTCCTGGCGGCCAACATATGCAAAAGAATGCAACGGCCGCACGCATCGTTCACAAACCTTCCGGACTGATGGTCAAAATTCAAACCGAACGCAGCCTAAGCCAAAACAAACAGTTAGGCAAAGCGATTATCCAGGCGCGGCTGCAAGAACAAGAGGAAGCAAAACAAAATGCGGCCGTTGCCGCTGATCGCAAAGAGCAAGTGGGCAGCGGCGATCGCAGCGAGAAAATCCGCACCTACAATTATCCGCAAGGGCGCGTTACCGATCATCGAATAGGATATTCAAATTATAATTTACCCGCCGTCATAGATGGCGATATCGATCCCTTTATTGATGCATTAACCGTAGCTGACGAGGCTGCAAAACTGGCTGCAATTGAAAATCAGTAAGCAGAGAGGTGGCAGCAGTTACACGGCGCCTCATAGAGTTATCAGAGCTTGACAGAAAGATATTAAAGATTTATTGGAGTAATTGATGACAGACCTTACCTACCAACCACGCGGCCACTATTTTGAAGATTTTGAAATCGGACAAAAAGTCATTACTGCTGGCCGCACAATCACCGAAGGCGATATCGTGCGTTTTGCTGGTCTGAGTGGTGATTTTAATCAAATTCATACCGATGCAGCTTATGCTGCCCAAGATACATTTGGGCAGCGTGTGGCACATGGTTTATTGATCCAATCTATTGCCTCTGGATTAGCCGTACAGACCGGTTTTATTGAAGGTACGGTACTTGCTTTCCGTGAATTAACTTGCAAATTCAGCCACCCGATATTTATCAGCGATACGATCCATGTCGAACTTGATGTTAGCGAAAAGAAAGCTTTGCCACGTTTGGGTGGAGGCAATGTAATTTTGAAATACAGCGTGCTTAATCAAGAAGGGCAGGTGGTACAACGTGGTAACTGGACGATGTTGGTGAAGAGTCGTGATTAAAAAAATTGGTAGGGTTTATGGAGGAAACTCGTTCCGCCCCCAACTTGTACTGAGCCTGCTGATGCAGCGTTGTCACCTACGGGGTTAGCAGCCGGAACTAATCTCCCTACTGTGACGTTTTATTTCACATGAGCGTAAAAGACGAAGGGCAAAAGCCCGATCCAAAAGAAAAAAAACAACCTGTTAATGCAAAAGATGAAAACACGGTTTCGCTGCTGGATTTGATGCGACAGGCAGATGAAAAAGCGCCTGCTGATAATCCTCCTGACGATGTGACGTCGACATTACCACCCATTTTGCCGCCGGCCTCAATTGACAACGAAGATAACACCGCAACACTAACTGGCGTTGTGCTTGCAGCACAATCTAAAGCACCGGCCCCCGCGCCACGCCCCATAGCGCCAAATGAACCGTTACCGCCGCGCCAGCGTCCGCTCATACAAGACCCTGAAGCGACCGAAGTACAGCCGCGGATTGCTTTTCCGCCTCGACAGCCAGACCCTAATGCGGTTACACAAGTTGCCAATACACAACGGCCGTTACCAACGACTACGCCAGCCGCTCAACAGCCTGTACGCCAAGCGCCGCGCCAAACACAAGCTGCATCGACGCCCCCAATTCCACCAACGGCCGTTGCGGCCACCTCTAGTTCACCACCGCGCAATTGGGGCAGTTGTCTCATTAGTTTTCTGCTTTTTGCCATTATCGCGGGCGTCGTAGGTTTTACGCTGCTTGTTGCCGCATCTGCCATCAGCTATTCGGCCATTGCACGCACCTTACCGCCGCCAAGCGAACTGCGTGCCAGCACCAGTACATTTGAAACTGTGCGGATCTTTGATCGCAATGGTAACTTGCTTTATTCGCAGGCAGACCCCGACACAGGCAATCGGCTTTATATCCCACTCGATCAAATTTCACCCCATTTAATCAATGCAACCATTGCCACAGAAGATTCACGCTTCTATGAAAATCCGGGCTTTGACATTTTTGGTATAACGCGTGCGCTCATGCAAGCAACCCAAAATGATGGTTATATTGCTGGCACCAGCACGATCACGCAGCAGTTGGTGCGTGCGGTATTACTAGATGAAGATGAACGCGGCGAACGCAGCTTTAGACGGAAAGCACGCGAGATTATTCTCGCTGCCGAGATTTCGCGTACCTACGAAAAAGAAGAGATTCTCGAACTTTATTTGAATGAAATTTACTATGGCAACCTGGCTTATGGCATTGAAGCCGCCGCCGAAACCTACTTCCAAAAACCGGCGGCTGACCTGACACTCACAGAAGCGAGTTTGTTGGCAGGGCTGCCGCAAGCACCAGCCCTTTGGGATCCCTACACGGCACCCGAAAAGGCACTTGGCCGCCAAAATGAAGTGCTGAGTCAAATGGTGGCGGAAGGGTATATCAGCATTGAAGAAGCGCGGGCGGCTCAGGATGAAGGGCGTATCATTGTGCAGGAGTTAAGTCCACCATCGGTTGCGATTCAACACCCACATTTTTCTTTGACGGTATTGCAGCAGGCAGAAGATATTTTAGGTGCCCAATCTATTTATCGTGGCGGCTTACGCATTTATACAACGCTGGATCAGGATGCACAACGCTTGGCCGAACAAACGATTGCCAATAATCGGCCGTCGATTAACGCTGCTGGCGCTAATAATGCGGCTATGGTTGTATTAGAGCCCGATAGCGGCGAGATTTTGGCGTTTGTTGGCAGTGTTGATTTCCATGATGAAGCGATTAGTGGGCAAGTTAATATGGCCACGGCTCCACGCCAACCAGGCTCAACTATTAAACCATTGGTGTATTTGTCAGCTATGGAAAAGGGTTGGACGCCTGCGACACTGATTTGGGATGTGCCTACACAATTCCCTAACGGCACAAATCCGCCGTATGAACCTAAAAATTATGATGATCAATTTCATGGCCCGCTGCGGTTACGGCCGTCTCTGGGTAATTCGTATAATATAACGGCCGTTAAAGCTTTAGAATTTGTAGGTGTCTGCAATTTCATCAATAATGTTCAGAAATTGGGTCTTACAAGTTTACAAGACAGTGGCTGCCAAGACCTTGGTCAACCACGCAACTATGGCCTTTCATTGGCCTTGGGTGGCGGGGAAGTTTCGCCACTGGAAATGGCGGGTGCTTTTGGCGCGTTAGCAAATGAAGGTAGTTTCATGACCCCCTACGCCATTGATCGCATCGAAAACAGCCAGGGGGAAGTTCTTTTTGAACAAGAACAGGCGGCAACAACGCCTGTTGTACGACCAGAACATGCTTATTTGCTGAGTGATATTTTGTCAGACAACAATGCACGCCAACCTGCTTTTGGTACGAACAATCCATTAGTCGTGCCGGGGCACATAGTCGCTGCAAAAACGGGCACCTCTGGTACTAATCGCAACGATGTACGCGATGCCTGGACAATTGGTTATTCCCCTGAAGTGGTAACGGCCGTATGGGTCGGCAACACAGACAACAGCCCCATCGGTGTGGGGCAATCTGGCACACAAGTCGCCGCTCCGATTTGGAACAGCTTCATGGCACAATATCTGGCAACCCGTCCAACTACTAATTTTGTGCAGCCGGCGGGCGTCTTCGAACGGTCAATTTGTGCGGACTCCGGCACGGAACCCGGTGCAGGCTGTCGCCAAACGATTACCGAAAGGTTTGCTGGCGATCAACCACCACTGCCCAGCAGCTTTGACTTCTTCCGTAAAATCCCGTTAGATTTGTGGTCATTGCAACGTGCCAGCGATGCCTGTGCTGATAATGTATATGAAGCCAATTTCTTTTCTATCTTAGTATCCGGCAATGAAGATGTTGTCAATAGAGAGGAGCAGGCCGCAAAAACATGGGTGGAAAGTACAGCATCTGGCAATAATTGGGCATCACAACGCGATATTCGCCTACCATTACAACTGCCTCCTGATCAAACTTGCAGTCCCGATAATCGGCCAGTCGTACGTATTACCCAACCCGCTGCGGGTACTGATATAGACGGCACGATTGGTATTTTGGGCACAGCGAATGCGCCCAACTTCACTGGTTATCAAGTTGAATTTGGCATTGGAAATAATCCAGGCGGTTGGGGCGTAATTGAGAATCGGCACGATACACCAGTTGAGAATGGTTTGCTCATGAATTGGGATACCTCTGATCTGAATTATGCTGGCCCAATCACAATTCGGGTAATTGTTTTTGGTCCCGACAACCCGTATACGGCAGAATTCGATCCTATCACGAAAGAGGAGCGTATTAACTTAAATCTATTAGCACCAACCCCCACACCGACAGCGACGCCCACTGCAACATCATCGCCCACGCCAACACCGACACAGACAGCAACACCAACAGCAACGCCTATGATTAGCCCAACAATCGGTGCAATAAGAACAGAAACGCCTACGCCGCTGCCAGCCTTGCCGACGTTCACAGCCACCCCCGATGATCCGGGTTTTCCGACGCCAACGCCTGAGAAGTATCCATAGTAAATGTGAACCTGTAAGTTCGTGGTAACGGCTTTAAGCATGCAGATTGCTGAAGCGGTTACTGCGAACTAAACCATTTTTGCAGCCAAGAAAAACCCAACTGGAAACATGCTTGTTGCTAATCTGTCCAGGCACGACGCAAGAAATTTAGCCAGTTATCCCCCATGATGCTAACTATATCGTTCTCAGCATACCCATATTCGCGTAACTTCCCGGCGATTAAGGGTAAGTCGGCAATGCTATTCATTTCAGCAGGGATATCTTCAACCCCCAGGCCACCATCAAAATCGCTGCCAATGCCGACGTGTTTTGCATCGCCCAGCAATTGGCATATATGATCGATGTGTGCCACTACGTGTTCGAGCGTTACCAATTCTTTGGGGTCCCCTTTGCCATGTCCTGCACGCAAAAATCGGTTATAGAGCACAATCCCAATCATGCCATTGCGCTCTCCCAAACGTTGGATTTGTGTGTCACTAAGCTGGCGCTCACCGGGAACTAAGGCACGGGCATTGCTGTGTGTTGCTGCGACGGATCCTTCGAAGTGATCAAGCGCTTCTAACGTGGCTTTTTCACTCATATGGGTTAAATCAAGGATTACACCCAGGTCGGCCATGACATCCAATAGTTCCATGCCCGCTGTGGTGAGACCGTGTTTGCTGCTGCGCCAAGCTCCAGATGCATAGCGGGTATCATCCCAGGCCAGGCCAACCGCCCGCAGGCCCATTTCAACCCACATTTCAAGCGTTTCTGGTTCGCGAATGGGGTCTGCCCCTTCCATTAGTGGCAGTATGCCGATCAACGGCCGTTCCCCAGCCTGACTTGCCAAAACAGCATCCAGGTCACTTAACGACCCCACCAACCTTAAATCATTGGTTTCATCATCCGTCAAGCGCCGGTAATAATCCAATTGATCCATGCCCAGCTTATGCGCTTCGGCTGCATTGCTGTAGGTCATACGTTTGTTGCCGCCAAATTTTAATGCTGTTTCTGTCGGCGAGACAAAGATCGTTCCCCATACCAACCCCACACCAGCTTGACGCATTGCGGGTAGAGCAACGGTTGCTGTGCCGCGTTCCTTATCACGCTTTTCACCAGCACGAATCATGGCCAAAGGTTTGCGCACGTCACGGCCGTATTTTAATGCGTTATAAGCAATATCAAGATGAGCATCTACGATAAACATATTTCAATTAATAGTCCTGAGTTCGCGCAAAGTTGCCAAATTAATCGGATCCATTTCGATTTCATTGCCATCTTCGACTTTCTCTTTTTTGGGTGTTTCCAAATGGGCTGCATGCTTTTGCCAACGCGGATCATTCAAGAAGTTGGCAAAACCTTGTTTGCCGATAAACCCCTCGCCAATATGGGCGTGACGATCTTTGTTTTGGCCTAACTTAAATTTGCTGTCATTAAAATGGAAAACCTTGAGATGCTCCAAGCCCACCACCGCATCAAACTCAGCCATTGTTGTTGTATAGGCTTCTGGTGTGCGCAGATCGTAACCAGCCGCAAAAACGTGACAGGTATCAAAGCAGACCCCCGCACGCGGATGGTGCCCGACCTCACCAAGAATATAAGCCAGATGCTCAAACTTCGCGCCTAGATTGGTGCCTTGTCCGGCCATGGTTTCCAGGCAGACGATGGTATTGGGAGCAGATTCGGCCGTTTCCACCAAAACCCGTTCGACACCTTGCGCGATGCGTGCCAGACCATCCTGTGGCGTACCTTCCATATGTGATCCGGGATGAAATGTAATTAATGGAATGTCCAACAAACCTGCACGCTCTACTTCAACTTTAAGCGCCTGGTAAGATTTCTCCCATAATACGGGGTCCGGCGATGCGATATTAATCAGATAACTGGCATGAACTGCCACCGGCTGCACAGAGGTGAATTTCTGTTGTGCAGCCTTGAATTTAGTAACATCTTCTGCCGCAAGCGGCTTTGCTTTCCACTGCCGGTTGCTTTTCGTAAACAACAACATTGTCTCGCAGCCAATGTCAGCGGCGCGTTCAAACGCCTTGAAAACCCCGCCAGCCGCGCTGATATGGGCGCCAATTCGCATAAAAAACCTCCGTGGATTTAGTCTTGTAGTCGTATAATCAAGTAGTTGTGCTACGTGTATTATAAATATTCGTTTGGGGCTGGGCTGCTTAGAAAGCCGATGGTTTCGCTGCTGTCCAGTGAATAAATGCCGTCTCCGCTGACGCGCCAACGCTGATTGCCAGCCAAATCAAGGATATAGTCATCTTCTAGACGCCCTGTCGGTTCATCATCCAATGTATAGATCACATTACCAACTAAATAAGCAAACTGTTCTCCTTTTCGATCAATTAAACCGCGCATTTGACTCCTCTGTGTACTTACCTTATGGCACTATGAATTCAGTGATCACATTGTCATCTGTATCAAATAGTTGTACGGTTTCGCCAGGTTCCCAGACAGCTTCGGCTTGTCCCCAGTTAAAATTGGTGGTGCCATCCAGGCCACTGCCAGAAAATAATAAAATGCCGGCCCCTTCGCCATACAATGTAATATAGCCAAATGTGTAGCTGTTGCCGGATTGATCGCGCACTTGCCAACCCGCAAGATTGACTTCACTGCTGCCATTGTTGACAATTTCAATCACCTCTTTGTCTACATTACCGGCATTTCTAACGGCCGTTATTTCAACCTGCGCCACGCCTTCACTGGCTGACACAGTCGGAATCGGTGTTGGCGGCGCATCGTTATTGGCTGCCTGCGCTTCCTCTGCCTCATTTAATGTTGGGATGGGGGTTGGGATGCCGCTCAAATTAGGGATGATCAATTCTTGGCCAATTGATAAGAAATTAGGATTACTCATACCGTTGGCTTCCATGATAGCTTCCATTGTTACGCCATACTGATTGCTAATACGGCCAACGGTGTCACCGGCACGTACGACATGGATTTGTTCGCCGCTCGGATTACCGGCTGTCTCAACGGCCGTTTCTCCTTCCACTGCTGCTACTGCTTCTTCAGCAGATGGTTGTTCCGTTGGCTGTGGGGCTGTGTCTGGTTGGGGGGGCAGCAGCGCGGCAAGAGCAGATTCATCTTGTATTCCGGGTGAATTAATCAAGGCTTGTGGCGAACGGCCGTCCCACCACCACAAAATCACCATCACAACCGTGGCCGAAACGAGTACATTTAATAATAGAAACGGTATCATGCGACGAAAAGACATCAGCTGCTCCAAAAATTTAACCTGTCCCTATTGTACAACAGCCATCCCCCTTCGCACCAATCAGCAATGTTCGTGTCATGTAGTTTTCGCCACCTGTAATCAGGCATGCTTTGCATTTTCAAGCCGCCGCACTAAAAAGAAAGGGTAAGTCAACTCGCTTCGAATAGATGGCCGGCAGCGCTTTTGTGTCGGGAAACTGCTAAAAAATTTCAATTTCTCGATCCCCGCCTAAGGAGGGCGTGATTTCCCCAACGATACGGGTGAGTGCCTGGAAACAGGTTAGTCCTTCATTAATCAATAAGTCATACATCTGTTTTTCAGCTTCAACTTGTTTTTTTGCTTTTGCAAGAATGCTTGCAGCTTTTTGTTGGGGCACGACCACAACGCCGTCATTGTCGGCCACAATGATGTCACCTGGATTCACCACGACACCGCCACATTGGACAGGGATGTTTATGTCGCCGCGTACACTGCAATCGCCGGCGTTGGGCGTGACGGCACGCGAAAAATGGGGTACGCCAGTTTGTTTGATGCCGTCAGAATCGCGCACCGCGCCATCAATAACAACGCCGGCCACTTTACTGAGTTTACAAGACGTGGCCGCCAACTCGCCCCAAATCGCTGCGTCTTTGTAGCCGCGCACATCAACGACGATAAAATCGCCGGGCTGGGTGTAATCGATGGCCGCTACCGGTGTTAGAAAGTCGGCGGCAATGCTTCTGGCGGTAACGGCCGTTCCGCACACACGCTCAATGGGAAAAACCGGTTTGATTTCGCTGTGCATGGTCTGGCTCTTTTCCATCGCATCCGACAAAATGGCGGTGGGAAATTGACCCAATTCTTTTACTATTTGTGCATCTGGTCTTGCGATTGTTTCTATTGTAATGCCCATCTTTTTCTCCTTGCAGATTGTTCGTTTGTATTTGTGCTGGCTTCATTTGGATTTCTGCGCATGTGGATACGCTAACCCCACGGCGCGTACTTTATGATCCACTGTTTTGATGATGGGGTCAAGATTTATGCCAAAGTAGGATATTGGTTGGAGGTGTTTTATAGGAAGGGGATGTGAACGGCCGTTGCCACAAAGACCACAAAAGATCAAAATGCATCAATCGGCAAAAGACCATAATGCCAACAACGCTGAACGGCCGTTTTCTCCTGCTGTGACCGGGCCTCCTTACCGTACCCGCCAGAGCAGTGCGGTGAAGTGGATTGCCCCGGCTTTCAGATCATGCCTACTAAATATGCGCCGGGGTTACCTTCATCTCCATTGACGATCATGTACTTCTACACTGCGTCTTCTTGGCATACTAACCCTTTGAGCGCCTTTACTTAACGTCCGCCTGCCCGCAAATGTATAAAGCCGTGTGATTTGATGCGCTTGTCCCCAACCGCCCCAGGCTGTGAAGCCGTGCCCGTACACACAATCGCATTATGCGCCCCCAGCAGTGTGAAGGTAAACATGTGGTAGAAGGTGCCCATCCCGTAGACACGAACAAGGTGCGAATGGAAGTAAGTGGCAACATAGATGAGCAAATCTTCGGATAAATAGCCAAAGGTTTCCTGTGTGGTGTTTAAGACTTCCAGCAGCGCATCCTTTTGATATTTGAAGCGCTTCATGGTCAGCTCTGTGTTCCTTTTTTCTTCCGTCCACCGCGGGTTTGTTGGAAGATGGCATCCGGATCGACCCCATCTTCGAGCAGGGATTGGCGTTTGGGTTTTAGCGCCCCTGTGGGGCAGACACCCACACATTGACCGCAAAAAACGCAGGTGGTATCCATCATGCCGTCAGCCATGAAGGTGCCGATTTGGGTGTGAAAGCCACGGCCGTCGAAACTGAGCGCAAAAGCATATTGGGCATCATCTGCACACACTTGCACACAGCGCCAGCAGTTGACACATTGGTTGTAGTCGCGAATGTAAAAAGGATTGTCATCGTAAATTGGGGCAGTGCGTTTGTGGCTGTTGGGAAAACGCTTGCCGTTTGCCTGATACGTTTCAACCAGCTCTAAAATTTCTGGGGCTTCCTCTAGATTGACTGTTGAGCTGAGTAATTCGAGATTTGTGCGCCGTCCGCGCTGTACGGCCGTATTGTTCGTCTCAATTTCCATTCCATCCTGGCAAGCGGTGACACAGGCTGCTACCTGCACGCGTTGTCCAGCATCCACAGAACAGATGCGGCATAACCCATTGGCGGTCAGATGTGGATGATAGCAGATAACGGGAATGTCGATGCCCAACTCTGCCGCCGCACCCAAAATAGTCGTGCCTTCCGGGACGGTGATCTCTTGATTGTCGATGGTAAGTGTGACTGTTTCAGTCATGGATATATCCTTTCATGGCGCCAAAAAGCATCATTGCGGTAATTTCTTTGACCTTATTCTAAAGCAAGTCAAAAGCAGCTTGAATATCCCGACGACGCCAACGGGTGAAGCTGTTCTGAACTTTCCATGTTCCTGAATATTTATGAATTTGTATGAAATCAGTTTTAATCTCTAAAGAAGAGTCTTCCCACGGCCACTCGATATTGGGGCGCAGCAATTTGCAATAATTTATTAATTTACCCAGCAATTCTCGCCGCTTACAGTATAAAACAAGTTCTATTACTTTCGTTTTGTGGATGGTTCCTGATAAATTCTCATAATTTATATCCAACTTGAAGCAAATTTCGCGAACTTCACCAGCGTCAAAATGGTCTTCAATTTTTTGCTGTAGCTCTTGCACTATCATAAGACTGCCCTAAATATCCGTTGTTATACGCTCTGGATGCGTATGGATACGCATTCGATCTTGACGCAGATAGGCGACGACTGTCATTTTCTTATGCCACCAACTCAGGCCACAGCTTGATGGCACTCATAATGGCGGATGCGGCGGTTTGTCCCAGGCCACACAAAGAAGTTTCTGTCATCGTAAAGCCGACATCCATAAGGGTTGCTTTATCAGTTGGCTGTGCGCTGTTATGGGCAATGTGGCGCATAATTTCCATCTGGCGCTGTGTACCAAGTTGACAAGGGAAACATTTACCACAGCTTTCATGCGCAAAAAAGCGTGATAATTCATAGAGGTGTTGGCGCAGATCGGCCGTTTCGTCAAAAACCATCACCACACCCGACCCCATCGGTATTTTTTCGCGGCGCATATCTTCATAGGTGAGATGGATATCGAGTTGTTCAGGGCCAATAAACACCCCGGCTGCACCGCCCATCAGCACCGCTTGGATTTTTTTGCCATCAGGCACACCACCGGCATGATCTATCAATTCGCGAATGGTCAAGCCAAATGGAATCTCATATACGCCCGG
>JAGRDI010000170.1:0-23163 GCA_020432765.1 Anaerolineales bacterium
CAAGATTTGAACGCTTCACCTGACCCAGTTGTCGAAACATTCGAAATTGATCTACCCAATCCAACGCCGGGATCAACAGGCAATAGTTATTTGTTAGAAGTAATCTCCAAAGATTATCCTTTGGACAGTAATACAACAACCTATACAGCCCGTGGCTACATCAATGATTATGCAGATTTTGCGGAAGAAACCTGGAGCGCTCAAGAAGACCTTAACATCGTGAATTCAGTGCCTGGTGACGAATTGTTGCAGCCCGGAGAAACAGGTTATCCTACTAATGAGGTTGACCTCTATCTCGATTCCGAAAATACAATTCTGGCTGAAATATATTTGAATCGTATCACTGTCGAATATTTAAGGAATTTGGTATCTCTCGAGGATGAGTTAATTTTCTCCAGTACAAATGCCGGCAGCCATGAATTCCAAGTCGCAGAATTTGGTGAAAGTGATGCCAATCAATACCTGGTGTGGGATATCTCCAACCAAAACCAACCAGTTCAAATCAATTTGCAAGCAAGCGATATCAGTGGCTCAAATCCCTATACAGTCAAAATCGGCCGTCAACATGCGGCGAATGCCCAATTTATCGCTACGACATTGGCAAATATCAAGAGTGTTGAGTCTATTGAAGCTTACACACCAACCAGTGTAACTCCGCCATCAGGGGATGCAGATTGGCTTGCGATTACTTATGCTGACTTCATGAGCGCAGCAAATCAGCTCGCCACTTACCGCAGCAATCAAATGTCTACCTACGTCGTGGATATTGAAGACATCATCAACCAGTCCGGTTATGGTTTCAATTCGCCCACTGCGATTGATAATTATCTTGCAAATGCTTTTGCTACCTGGGAAACCCCACCTAGCTATGTCACCATTTTCGGTGATGCCACGACCAATCCGCGCCAACTACCTTGTTTGACACCTTGTGGGTCCTGGGACTCGGATGAAAAGACCTATGTGGTTACAGACATTCAATATACAGATCCTTTCCAAGGATTGACACCAACTGACTTCACTTTCAGCCTGATTAGTGGGGATGACCTTTTACCAGATTTAGCCATCGGCCGTCTACCAGCTAAAACCATTGCCGAGGCAAATAGTATGGTTGAAAAAATCATTCTGTACGACAGCCAAAGAAAAAGTAGTACCCAAAATTGGCAGCACAATATTCTTTTTGTTGCTGATAATACAGACAGTGGTGGTAATTTCTGTTTAGCAAATGAAAACGCAGGGTCATATATACCCAGCAGTTACCACCAGGAACACCTTTGTTTACCAGAACCCACCGAGTCAGCCACAACGACAATGCGCCAGGAAATGTCGTACTGGGTCAATGACGTGGGGATCTCTGTACTAAATTGGCGTGGGCATGGTTCTGTACAAACGTGGGCCAGCCCAGCACTGCTAGCGGTTGATTCAACCAATTTCTGGTTAAACAACAACAAACCAATTGTTATTCTCAGTGCCGATTGTTTGGATGGTTATTTTGCACGACCGGGTTTTCCTGCATTAGGTGAAACATTCTTCAAATATAACAACGGACGCGGTTCTGCAGCTCACTGGTCAGCAGCAGGCTTAGGGTATAACTTCCAACATTCAATTCTCGTCAACGGCTTTTATTCAGCCTTGTTTGACCATTCTGCTACAGCAATCGGCGATGCGGTTAATTACTCCAAAACAAACTACATTCTATCGGGGCAAAGCGCCTCAGAAGCATATGGGTTCATTTTGCTCGGGGATCCAGCCATGCAAACGTTACCCGCTGAAGCGTTCAACATTTTTGCACCAATCATCTTTAATAAACCATAAGTGGTCAGCTAATCGACGTTTCAGCTAGTCAGCCGGTCGGCTTGTTAGCTGACCAACTGAACGCATAATAAATTACAATAGGTTTTTATATGAATAAAAAGAAGTTGTGGGGCTTACTAATTGGCTCGTTCATTATTTTTTCACTGCTAAACAGTGTTAACACTAAAATGATAGAAGCAAAATCAGCTTTTGCTGTTGGACTGATAAGCTTTGACGCTGTTCCTTTAAATAATGCTGTTCGCTTGGAATGGGAAACTGGGACTGAATCAGGCACGTTAGGATTTAAGCTCAAGCGCGGCCAAACAGGTGAGGCTAACGATTATTTGCTGGATCCGGAAACTGGTCAACATCTCCTTATTCGAGGGGAAGGTGACCCAACAACCGGGTCAACGTATGAATATATAGACAACACGGCCGTTAACAACAATACTTACACCTATATACTCATAGAAGTTGAGAGTGGTGGCCGAGAAAATGAAATTGATCAGGAAACTGTTACTGTCGGTGTTGAACCCACGGCTACACAAGTGATCGTGGGTAACAGCACCAGTCAACCAACCGCTACACAATCCCCACCAACCGCCACAGCTACAACTGCGGCTGGCAGCACTGCAACCGCTACGGCCGTTCCCACCAACACCAGCGTGCCTACAGCAACCGCATCACAGACGCAATCAACGGCAACCACACAACCTGAGACCACAGCCACACCGGTTATTAATAATCCAGATAATACACAAGCAACGACCATTCCCGACAACATTAAACCTGCAGAAACCGTTGCCGCACAAGAAATAACCTCTGATTCCAATATTGCAGTTGCACAAGCTCAAGAAGAGGCAACCAATTTAACACCACCTGACAGCAATAATGAGAATGTCCTCACTGATTCCGCACAAGCTGAGAGCTACCCGGCGCCCAATGGTGACAGCGGTGCAAATAGTGCTAACAGTGGTAATGCGAATGAACCGGTCGCTATTGGCAGCCAAAACAACGCCCAACAAACATCCACTAACGCCTATCCTGCACCAGCCGCTCAATCCGAAAATGATGACGCGACAGGGCGTGCATATTTGTGGGGCGGATTTATTGTCGCCTTGTTAGTCTTTGTTGTCGCGGTTGTTGGTGCCATTTTTCTATACACCCGCAAAAGAAATCCAAGTGCATAACAAATGATAAAATGCACCTTGCACATAAAACACCTGCTGCTACTTCTGCTTTTGATGCTAAGCGCAGCCGCCTGCCGGAAAGATAATGTTTCTCATGCCGACACGGCCGTCGAGCGCGTCAATATTCAAGTTGCCGCAGATGGTGTTTATGCAGTTAACCGTCAAGCATTAACGCAAGCAGGTCTAGACATTTCAGAGTGGGATTATAACGACTTAAATTTGTCACAGGGTGGCATGGCTGTTCCTTTCACACTTCGAGATGATACCCTGGTTTTTTATGGGCAAGCACCAAACAGCCGCTATACAAATATACGGCCGTATATCCTCGCAACTGGTAAAAAAGGCACAGCCATAGAAACATCAACAGCGCAGCCAGGCCCCGACTCTACACTTGAAAATGTCCCTCAAAGCATCCACCTCGAAGAAAATCTGCTCTACACAGCCGAAGCACGTGTAGATGAAAACAGCGAAATCTGGTTTTGGCAAGAACTCGTCCAAGGGGATCAACTTTCCTTGTTAGTTGAAATTCCAGAAATTGCAGACCTACCGGCAGCTATGCGCTTACATCTATGGGGATATACACACAATGCGGAAATTGAAAATGATCATGATTTTGATGTAATCATTAATGGCATAACGATTGGCACTGTGCAATGGGACGGTCAGGTTTACCATGAAGCTGAACTCGCCATTCCTGCAGGGGTGTTAAAAAGCGGCGCAAACAATATCATTTTAGACAACAGCGCAGCAGGAGCCACATTCCTCGACATCATGCAGCTCGATTGGGTTAAAATCGATTATACGGCTCCAGCAACGGCCGTAGACGGCCGTCTCGAATTTTCAGCCAATGCAAGCAACTATACGCTAACTGGCTTCGACTCAAACAGCTTCATCCTCAATGTCGTTGATCCTATCACCCCCACTATCCTCACCGATTGGGAGAACGAAAAAGATCAAATAACATTGCAAACAAACACCAATGATCACGTCATCGCATCCACACTCAATGGCTTTGCCCAACCCGTCACCATTACACCCATGCTTGAAAGTAAGTGGCAAGCTGAGTCGAATCAAGCAGATATGCTAATCGTTACAACCGCAGAATTAGCGCCTGCACTTGACCCTCTCAAAGCTGCACGCGAAGAACAAGGTTTAAGCGTAGCCATTGTCACAGCAGAAGAGATTTATGACGAATTCGGTTTTGGCGAAAATTCACCCGAAAGTATTCAAAAATTTGTCGCCTATGCGTATGAAAATTGGGCAGAACCAGCCCCCCGTTATCTCTTCCTCGTAGGTGACGCAACTTTCGATTATCTTGGCAACCTCGGTGACTTACCCCAAAATCACATCCCTTCCCTCCTCGTTCCCGTACAATACAGTGGCGAAACGGTCAGTGATTCACGCTTAGCAGATGTCAACGACGACATGCTCCCAGACCTGGCCGTTGGCCGGTGGCCGGTAAGCACAATTTCACAGGTCGAAGACCTGGTAAAACGCACCTTGGCTTACGAAACAAGTACTGCCAACCAACGTGCTATCTTTGCCACTGACGACACGGAAGCGCAATTTGAAAATGTGGCAGCACGGCTCGCGGAACAAGCCAACATTCCCACAGAACAATTCGTCGTTTTTAATGGTGCCACGGCCGATTCTGTAACCCAAGAGATAAATAATGGAGCCTGGTTAACCACCTACATCGGCCATGGCAGCATTAATCAGTGGGGGAAAAATGATGTCTTCACTATGGAAGCTGTCCCCAATCTAAATACAACCACACCGCCAATTGTGCTGCAACTTACCTGTCTTACCGGTCTGTTTTCACATCCAGAACAAACCTCACTCACAGAAGCGATGCTTACAACGCCTAATGGACCAGTCATTTTGATCGCAGCCACGAGCTTAACCTTGTCCAACAACCAGGAAACCTTTGCCAACGCCTTTTTAAACGCCCTGCAAGACCCGGCAACCGCACGTATCGGCGATGCCTTTCAAACTGGCAAACTCACCTTAGATGTCAATAACGCTGGCTTACGCGAGATCGCAGACACATTTTCTTTGTTTGCGGATCCAAGCACACGTATTGTACGGCCGTAGAGCAGTATTGTGGGGGATAATATGCTCGCCGAAAATACAGGAGTGCCGCCAAAAAAGTCTACCTTCAAGAAATGGCTGCCATGGCTTAATCTACTCCTGGCCTTGGTACTCATTGGCTTGGGACTCTGGTACCTCGCTCAAAAGATTGAACTCCGGGAAATCGGAGAAGCACTCGCATTTGCGGATCCTGTTTACATTGCTTTGGGTGTTCTCATATCCGTCGTGACCATCGGCGTAAAGGCATGGCGCTGGCAATATTTATTGTACAAACCAGGTGCGACCCCCAATTTCATGGCCTCGTTTTGGGCCACCTCCCTTGGCCAATATGTTAATTACATCGTGCCGTTTTTCCGCTTGGGTGAAGTCGCACGCATCTATGCCTTAAACCAACAAACCAATATCAAAATGTCGCGCTCACTGGGCACATTGATAGTCGAAAAAACCCTCGACTTAATTTTTTTTGGACTCACCATCGCCCTCGTTCTCCCATTCGTCATTTTGCCTAAGTATTTAGACAATTCTGGCATTTTCATTGGCATGACTGCTTTTGCTTTTTTAATTATTTTATATCTGATGGCTTACCAAACCGAGCGGCTATCTATTATTTTGGGTCATCTCAAGGCAAAAGCGCCTCTAAATATACTGCGCAGATTTATCCAAATTGCGATTACTGGTTTAGGAGGCTTGTCTTCCTTACGCAGCCGTCGCTTAACTCTGATCATCGTAGGACAGACAATCCTGATCGCTATACTTTCAGTACTTTTGCCTTATGTCCTCTTTCCAGCATTTGGCTTGCAATTGGGAATTGAAGAAGCAACGTTAATACATATTGTCGCGAGCATCGCCGTTGTCCCTCCTTCCACGCCTGGCAAAATTGGCGTGCTCAACGGTGCAGTGGTTTTCACGCTTTATAGTCTTGACGTAAATGCGGATGCTGCCATTATAGGGTATGCAATTATTTTTCATCTTGTGGTTGTATTACCACAAATCGTATTAGGTATTATCGCAGCCTGGCGCACAAATTGGCGCCTGGAAAAAACCACCGCCATTCAACAAAATCAATGAAGGACATGCATTCAGTAGCCAATAATGAATTAGCCAATCCCCAAATGGCCAGTTCACATATCACTAATTTGCAGGTATCGGTCATCGTGCCCGCTTATAACGCTGCCAAAACGATAACGGAATGCGTGCAAGCATTGAATGTACAAGAATTTGACTTTCCTTACGAAATCATCGTCGTGGACGATGCCTCTTCTGACAAGACTGCCGCAATCGCGGCAGCCACCGGTGCAAACGTTATTCAGCATGAAAACAGGCGCGGGGCTGCTGCTTCACGCAACAGTGGCATTGCCAGGGCAAAAGGGCGCTTAATTTGCTTTACTGATGCCGATTGTATACCAGCACCCGATTGGATTCGAAATCTTATCAAGCCCTTCGAGACAGAAGAAATCGTCGGTTGTAAGGGAATTTATGCGACCAAACAAAAAGAAATTGTGGCCCGTTTTGTGCAAATTGAATATGAAGACAAATATGATCTCCTGCACAAACAAACGCGCATCAATTTTATCGACACATATTCAGCCGGGTATCGCCGTTCTGTTTTAGTGGCCAACGATGGTTTTGATGAAGATTTTACCTACCTGGAGGATCAAGAATTGTCTTTCCGCTTAGCCGCACGGGGTTATGAAATGGTATTTCAGCCGGAAGCCCTCGTTTATCATTATCATAGCAATACATTATGGCGCTATTTTCGTAAGAAATTCACGATTGGGTATTGGAAAGCCCAAACCCTGCGTCGTTTTCCCGGGCGCATGATGCAAGATTCACACACCCCACAGGTAATGAAATTTCAAATCTTACTCATGGCTCTGTTGGGTACAACGGCCGTTGCCACTCTTTTATCGCCGTGGAGCAGTATTCCCTTTCTGATTACACTAATTGCATTTCTGGCGACTACATTCCCATTCTTACGTAAAGCATGGCCTAAAGATCATGGTGTTGCCTTAGCCTCACCGCTGCTGCTAGGCGCTCGCGCACTCGCTTTAGGTTTAGGGTATGGATGGGGAGTGGTTAATCCCAATAGACAAATCGGCAATCGCGCTACCATAACAGGCATGAATTACATCATCAAAAGGATGCTTGATATTATTGGCAGCCTTTTTGGGCTGCTAATCTTTTTCCTATTGGGACCATGTATTGCCTTGGCTATCAAAATAGACTCCAACGGCCCAGTCATTTTCAAACAGAAACGGGTTGGTCAAGAAGGACGGCCGTTTACCATCTACAAATTCCGCTCCATGCACGCCAACGCCGAAGCTGAACTGGCTAATTTAATCGACTTTAGCACATTGAATGAACCAGTTTTTAAGCTAGAAGATGATCCACGTTTGACCAAAGTTGGCCGCATTTTACGACGTTGGAGCTTAGATGAACTACCCCAATTTCTGAATGTTCTCAAAGGGGAAATGAGTCTAGTAGGACCACGTCCAGAAGAAGAACGTATCGTCGCCTATTACAATGATTGGCATCGTCGTCGTTTAGCCGTCAAGCCAGGCATCACCGGCCCCATGCAAGTAAACGGCCGTGGCGATCTGCCGCTCGATGTGCGCGTCCAACTTGAGATCGATTATATTCAAAATTACTCTGTTTGGCGTGATATTGTGATTTTATTTCGCACAGTTCCCGTTGTCGCCGAAGGCATTGGGGCCAGATAAGATGAAGCAAGATTTACTTTTTTCGCCACGAATTAAAACCATCCCAATTCGTGTTATGAGTGAGATTCGTGGCAGAAATTGGGCGGATGCAAACGCACGGCCCAAATCTATCGGCTTATGGCTGAGTTTGGCAACTGGCGGGGTTAGTTCTTTGGTGTATTTGCTCACTATGGCAACTGACCTAACGTGGGCCAATTTCGGGGCTGATGGCGGGGAATTAATCACGGCGGCCGTTACATTGGGCATTCCGCATCCCCCCGGCTACCCAACCTATGTTGTGCTGGGCAAATTATTTAGCTTACTCCCTTCTGGTACGACCGCCTTGCGCTTGCATTTATTATCGGCATTGGCTATGGCAACGGCCGTCGCCTTTATCACAACCACGATCTACACATGGACTGGTAAACACACTTGGTCGCGCTCTGCGGCCGTCGCCGCAGGGCTGATTTTCGCTTTTGCCCCGCTCGTGTGGGGACAAGCGCTCATCGCAGAAGTATATGCACTCAATCTAGCCATGTTGGCTGTCTTCATCTGGACACTATGGACAAAAAAATCGCCCTGGTTGAGCGGCTTATTCTTTGGCCTAAGCATCACCACCCACCTCACATCCTTGCTCATGCTGCCACTTGCCCTGGCACTAACCCCACGTAAACATTGGCTCCGGCTTGTTGGCGGCATGTTGATTGGCCTCGTCCCCTTTCTCCTTTTACCATTGTTTGCCAATGGCAACAGCCCAGTGATTTGGGGTGATGCAAGCACTCTTTCTGGCTGGTGGTGGTTGGTCAGCGGCTCGCTCTATCAAGCCAACCTGCAGCTGCCATCCATCACAGAATTACCCAATCAACTATTACACTGGGGACAATCTATTGGCCACCAATTTGGCTGGTTTGGCTGGTTATTGCTAATTCCAGCCATTTACTACGCGAAAATTGATGCGCAACGTACGGGGTGGCTGTTGATAACGGCCGTTTTCTATGCCATTTACAGTATCGTCTACCAAACGGAAGATGCAATCCTCTATTTTTTGCCCGGCTTTATGCTGCTAATGATTCTCCTTAGCTGGGGCTTAAAACCTTTTGGCCGTTGGGCACTCATCCTACCGATCATTTTGCTGCTTCTCAATTTTTCGGCTGTCAATCTACGCAACCAACCCGTTTCACCAAACAAACTCGCTGTGAAGGCAATGACAAACATGCCCACGGATGCCATTGTGTTAACCCCTGGGGATCGTTCCATATTCACGCTTTGGTACACACAAAATGTGGATAAACAGCGTCCAGACTTGACGCTTGTCGATGCAAATTTAATGGCGTTTGATTGGTATCGCATCCGTTTGGCTGAGCACAATCCAACATTACAAGGGCTAGATAAAGACGACCTTGTGCGCTTTCGCCAACTTAACGGGGAGAAACGGCCGTTTTGTACCCTATCCCTGTTAAATCCTGCAGAGATACATTGTACTGAGGCAAAACCTTGACGAATAAACAATCTAAAAATCTCATCTGGATATTAATATTGGCCGGTGTAGCACTTATTTTAATCTGGCTCGGGCTAAAAGGGTGGCACACTCTTCAGGCTGCACAATCGCTGCTTGCCAGTCAAAACGAAATTGAAATTTTAATGGCTGACGGTATCACAAATGTTGATCCGGATGCTGCCGAACTGCTCATCAACGGGGTGCGAGAAGATGTTGTCGTTTTAGATAACGAATGGGGATTTTTGATGCCCATTGCCCCCTATTTCAGTTGGCTGCCGAAGGTCGGTCCGCTCGTTGCTTCTGCACCACAGCTGTTGGAAATGGCCGACGCAGGTACCGAAGCCGCTGCTTATGCTTTCAGAGGCTTAAAACCGGCTTTGATTACTTTGCAAACCGAAAGTGACGACGGGGCACTCATCCCCGATTTGTTAAGGGGTATTGCTGCAGCAAAATCCGATCTGGTTGCGGCCAGCAAAGCCATGGATCGAGTCGTGGCGGCACGCAATGAGTTAGGCGATACAGACGCACTTCCCTGGCGCCTACGCACGATACTCGAAAAAGCTGATCCGTGGCTGCCACGTGGACAAGCCGGCCTTAAGCTCGCCCCTGTCCTGCCCGAAATAATGGGGTTGGAAGGACCCAAACGCTATTTGATTATGGCACAAAACAAGGATGAAATCCGACCTACTGGGGGATTTATCAGCGGTGCAGGCATGCTCGAAGTAGAAAATGGTGAAATTATCAACCTGAAATTTGATGATGCCAATCTAATAGACGCCTGGAATGTCGATGGGGATGGCTGGTGGTTGACAAAACCATACGATTCGCCGCCACAAGCTTTGACAGACCTTATGTTACTTGACCTTTTTCTTTTCCGTGATGCTAATTTCTGGCCAGATTTTCCTACCTCAGCAGAACAAGCGTTAGACCTCTATAGTTATGGTCAGGAAATTGAATCACTTGATGGTGCCATTGCGATTGATCAGGAATTTTTACAATTACTCATTGAGGCAACTGGTCCGGTCACGATTCCAGACAGCGGTGAGATCATCAGCAGTGACAATCTCTTACAAACCTTACAGGATTCCTGGTCATTGGAAGGGCATGTCCTCGAACGCAAATCGTTTTTGGGACCATTTGCTTCAGCCATTCAAGAACGCATAATTTCTGAGTTTGGCAATATCGACCCGGTTTATTTGAGCAACAATATTTTTGATGCAGCGGAAACAGGACATTTACAGATGCATATGCGTGATCCTGTCGTGAATGCAGCTATCATCGCGGCAGACTGGAACGGCCGTTTACCACAAGAAAACATTCAGGATTATCTCCAGGTTGTAGATACCAATGTAGGCTATAACAAAGCCAATCAATTCATTGAACGCGCATTACAATATAACGTGGCGCTTGCCGCTGATGGCAGCGGCACAGCCGATCTGACCGTTAGCCACATTCACACAGGATCTGCTGACGATCAAACTTGTGTGCAAGGCACAGTTGACGAGTATGTGGCGCGCGCAGGTTATCTCGAACTAGCTGATAAATGTTTTTTCAACTACTTACGCGTTTATGTACCAGATGGCAGCATGCTTATTACGGGACCAAACCAGGTTGTTCCCGCTGAAATTTGGTATGGTGGCTATGATTGGGATCGAGGTACGGCCGTTGTACAAGAAATTCCTGGTTTTACCACCTTTAGCAACTTTATTTTTGTTCCCAAAGGGCAAACAATTAACAGCCAATATCGTTACGATTTGCCAATAACCATTACCCAACAGAAAGCGGCAAAAACCAACTACGCTCTATTGGTCGAAAAACAAGCTGGCGCAGGACCATACCCCATAGAAGTCAAAATTACATTACCACCAGGGGTAAAACTTGTAACCGCAACGCCAGAACCAACTTCAATCGAAGGGCAAACAATTCAATTCCTACTTGAATTGGCGCGGGATATAGATATCAATATAACTTATCAATAATCAGCTAGCGCTGCGTCAAGCAAGTATTGTCGAGCTAATATCGGCGGTATGGTCAAAGCCTACATTGAGTGCGTTGGAGTAAAACACAACCACGAGTATCCGGCAAAAGAAGGCTGAACTGCTGCACGTTCGACATAAAAAAGGGGTTAATATCTGTAAAGATGCAGTGAAAACTCACAGCATACATATTGCGATTTTAGCAAGAAACGTTAAGCTAAATTATGCAGCGTCAATACCAGCTAAGATATTTGGAACCATTGCTCATGATCCTCTTGTGACTGTTCATCACAAAAGGAAGCTGTTCCAGTTAACACCACAGAACATGAGGATTTATTATGATGAAAAGATGGCAAACAACAATTATTTTTTGTGTCTTAATCGCTCTTATTGGGGTTTATGGGGCGATAATCAGCCCCACAACCGTGTGGGGACAAGACGGAACTATTCCAACGCGCACGCCGACACCGGGGTCAGGGTCGGGTGGCCCAACAGCCACAAGTAGTTCGCCAACAGATACGCCGCCGACGAAGCCGCCGGCAACAAGTCAACCTGAGGCAACGGCCACATCAATTTCGACGGCGACTGCCACAGCCACATTAGCAGCCGTGACATTTACACCAACCAGCACAACTGTTAGTGAGTTTCCTTATCTAGAAGCTGAGCAATGCGGCGAACCACCAACGATAACAAGTCTTGTCATCGTGAATGTCTATGCAGGCCCAGGCAGTGATTATCTCGTGGTAGAGACATTAGCAAAAGATGAGGTTCGTCCAATCATGGGAAGGGCGCAATATGCTGAATGGTGGCTTGTTTTACTCGATGAAACTGGAGAAACAGGATGGATTAACAACAAAGCCGGGGTTGTCAATGGCTACACGGGCAATGTGCCGATTGTTGCAGCACCTGAAATTGATGGTGAGACACCCACCCCCGGTATCCCATGGAACCCAACCCCTGTATCGCACTGTACTGTTACCCCAACCGCAACTGCCACATCCACTGAAACAGCGACGGCGACAGTAACACCAACGGCCACAGACGCAGCTGCGACAAGTAGTGAAAATAGCGGTAGAGCAGCATCTGCAGCTGAAGAAACAAAAAACACAGAAACGAACAATACAGATTCGACCAACACCGATGTAACTGAAGCTAAAGAAGAACTTGCAGTTAATAATTCAGCACAAAGTAACAATAGAAACGCAGAAGCAGAGGCAAAGACAGAAGCAGAGGCAACGGCCGTACCGCTTGAATCTGCATCTACCACCTCAAACACAAACAATATTTTACCCATTGTGGGTCTCGTATTGATAGTGGGTGCCGTATTTGTGATAATTTTCCTAAGGCGTGCACGCGGTGGAGGCGAAGCCACAACAACGGAAGAATAATTAATCTCGCATGATTTTTGTCGCCAGTTCCTTTTCCTCAAGAACTGGCGACTTTTCACTTCTCAATATACCTTCAACCGAACTATTCACTCTCAAAAAATAATTTTTCAGGCAATAAAAAGAAATCCTCTTCATCTTGAGTCAACAATCGATCACCAGTTTGAGGATTATAAAAACCAACTTCAATTTGTGCTTCACCTTGAAAATCTTCTTGTTGTAAAGCTATCGTATGTGAATCAGTAATGAATTCCCCTTGCAGCCAGGTTGAAGTAGGTCGCATGCCATTGGCAGGTTGTGAATCATGTTGACCAATCAGGCGTCCGTCTGCAGCCAATAAATGGGTAAAAACAGTAAAATCTGTTGACCCGTCATCCATGGCTTCCCAATGCAAAGTGAGTGAAAGTGGTTGATTGGTTTTGAGTGTGCTTGACGACAAGTCATATCCTACCAAACGGATCATCCCCCCAAATTCCACATCTGACAAAAATGATACGGCCGGTTCCTCAAATTCGCGGTCAGTTTCTTTAACAGTTATAATCCCTAAAGGTTGAATTGTGTCTCCAACCTGCACAGCAACTGTCAAATCCCCATTAACATCGGCAGGTATTCGCAAAGAGCGCCGCTGCGCAAGCAGCGTGTCTGGCTGACTGTTTACTAGCGAAAAATCAGGCTGATTATTTGTGCTGGCGATTAGTTTTTCACCTTGCAGCAAAAGTAATGTTGGCGCTGGTTTCAAATTGGCATTTTCCGTTATTTGCCACAACAGTTGAACCCATACTTTTTGTCCGGCCAGAAGTTCAGAGGTTTCAAGCTGCCAACCTAACAACATCAAATCTGATGCAAATGTCAGAGGCTCAGCAGATGGTTCTACTATAAATGGACGAATTTCTTCGGCGACTGGTAAGGGATTGTCCAGAGTGACATTGCCTAATGTCATTGTTTCTCCCTGTGGTGCGTCAAAGTCATCTAACACATCCAATACTTGCACACCAGCTTGAGCATCGGCCATATAAACAGAAACATCTAAAGCGTAATTGGCGGGCGGTAAACCAACTTTCAAAGGCAAAACATGATAGGTTACAACGGCCGTTTCACCATCCCATTGATCAGTCGGACGGCCATTCCCATCTAGCAACAAAGCATCCTCAGTTGAAACAAGCCACCCGCTATCATCGCGCAAATGCAAAGCTAAATTAAACTGATCAGTTACCGGTTCCCGCAGCTGCCAGCGCAAAGCCACGGTCACTGCGCTATTCGATGGTGGGTTTTGTTCGATCCAGGCATCTGTTAACACCAGAGGGCCAAAACGGACTTGTTGAGTGGTGAATTCCGGGGGAGTTACGGCCGTATCCAACACATATTCGCGCACAATCAGCGCATCGATCTCGGTCTCGTCTACCAACGTGCCGGCTGCTTCTAATACAAATGGAACAACTTGCTGCCAATCACGTGTGCCACGTTTGTAATCCAAAACAAAAACGCGTCCAACATCTGCTGTCAAAGCCTCGAGATGCGGCCACATCTGGTCGGGTTGGTCGAGCATTGGCATCGCCACTGTGGCATCACCCTTGTATTCAAATTGTAATGCATAATCGGTATCTGGCAGCAGAATCAAATCATCCGTACCAGACCGTGCTGAGTCTGCCGAAGCTTCCGTTTCCTCCAAATACCTGGCTGCACCGCGGATATCATCTTTAGCTGTACCTGAGTCAAAATAATAATGATACAATCCCCAACAGGATGTCAACAGCAAGCCCACAACCAATAACAATGACAAAACCCACGCAAACTTCTTTCCATTAGGCTCCTTTGCGCCTGTATAGTTCTTCCCTATCCCAGGCCAAATCAAATAAGCAGCCAACAACACCAAACCAATCGTATACATAACCACATAACGGGGATGGGAAAAAGAACGCACGCTCCATATCAATAACACCAAACTGAGCGAAACCAACCAATGGGCCAATAAAATAGCCGTTGTGTTACGGGTAGATTGGGTTAGCAGACGAATCAGTAACAACAATAAAAACAAAATGGCCGTTGCTGCCGCTAACCAACGCACAAGCGGGTTCGCGAGCGAACCCGCCAACCCTGTCAAATGAAATACCCAAATCTGTTGAATTAAAAAATCAAATAAAACCGGCTCGGTAGCGAATGTACCCGCATTGGCTTCTGCCTGTACGGCCGTCCAGTTCCACAACAACGCCCCAAACCAGGGTAAACTCGCCAGCCCCACCAGAACATAAGTCACCAGCCAACGTTCCAAACCACGCCATAACCGCTGCCGAAGTAATACAATTCCAGCCCACACAATCACATAAACAATCAAGAAAGCGACAATATAATGCAAATGCAAACCGATCCAGGTTACCAACCCCAACCCAAAATACAAGCGCCAATTTGCATGGGTTGTAGGCGTTTCAAGATCTAAAATCCGCTGCGTGAGTGCCAATAAAGCCAAAAAAACCAATGGCAAAAAAGCATAGACGCGCGTTTCTTGCCCATAAATAATCGCAACGGCCGAAAAAGCAAGCAGCACACCACCAACCCAGGCCGTCTCCGATTCTTGCAAGCGACCACCAAACCAACGCCGCAAGACAGCAAACAACAACCCGACTTGCAGCCAACTAGCTAATGCCGATAAATATCTGGCGCTAAATGGATTAACACCTGTTAATTGCAGCCAAAATTTGAGAATGAAAAAGTAGAGCGGTGGATGAATATTATTGATACGGTCCGCGATAATTTCAGTCAGGCTGGATGTCGCCAAATGCAGACTAATACCTTCATCCCACCAGAGACTTTGCGCATCCAAGCGAAAAATACGCAAAGCAAAGGCCACCCATAACAAGCATAATAGTGCAAACACAAACAGAAAAGAATACCGATTTGAGTTTTTCATTAGTTCTTTGTTTGCGAATCGCTAATTGTAACTGCCAGGGGTAGGATAAAACGATCATCTGCGAAAGGATTACCTTGTAAATCAGCCGCCGCTAAACGTTGACCATCGGCTGCGGTATAAAGACCAACGGCAATCTGGTATTCGCCTGGAGTGACATCTGCGGGGATAACCAGGGTGTATTCATCAACAATGACCTGTCCCGGCACCCAGGTGTCACTGGGTAAGCCACCTGGCCAGCGATCAATCTGTGCCACAATTTCACCATCCGCGGCAACTAGGTGCACAAAAGATGATAACAAATCAAACTCTTGATTGTCAGTTTGCCAATATAGTGTCAGAGGCAGCGATTGGCCGGGTGTAAGTACGGCCGTTTCCCCATCCATACCACGTAAATAGACACCAGAACCAAATTGAACAGCCAAAGGAATTTGCATATTTGGCGGTAGTTCAAACAAACGATCCCAGGTTTGAACTTCAATTTCACCGAGGGTATAATCTTGACCAGCCAATGGTATGCCGTCTGCCAAAACAGGGTGCAGTTTCAGCGGATAAAATCCAGCGGGCACATCGGCGGGAATCTGCAAACGCATTTTTGTCGCCACGACCTCATCCAACCGCCACGCAGCGCTGTCATATTGACTCAAAGGTAATGTTGTTGCCGGCAAATCGCCTAATTGCAGTGCCACAGCCACACCAGATGGCAACTCACCAGCCGCCTGCCAAATCATTTCAAGGGGCAGATAACTACCGGTTGCTACACGCGGCCATAATGCTGTATGACCCACAAGCCGCAATGCATCATCTGCCCAGTCTGCATCTGCAATAATATCCGGCTGCATTTGGGCAGGCGAAGGCCAACTCGCTTGCTGCGGTCGTTCAACTGCGCCAACTGTATAACTCACACCGAGAAAGTCGCCGTCGGCAGAGCGGATTGGCAATTGAGAAGCAACGGCCGTATCCACCAAAGCAATATCCACAAAATAGGTTCCGGGCGGCGCGGCACGCGGCAAATTGAGCACATACTGCATTTGAGGTCGTTCGCCTGGCAGCCAATGTTCAGGGTAAAAATAGACCGCGTTGAGCAAATCTGCCTCTGCTGTTTGCCACACATTGCCCAGGGCATCACGCACATCTATTTTGACGGTGTAACGGCCGTTTTCGCTTAACAAACCCCATTCAACACGCACAAGTATCGCATCATCATCCATTGTCAGCCCCGTTGCTGACACGTCAACACGATCCGCAAAACTGATGGGCACAGGCAGTCGTTCTAAAAGGATTTCCAGAGATTGTGGATTGGGATTGGCATAAATCCAACCTTGCTCCAGGCCGCCAAAACGAATCGTTCTTGCCAATTCAAGAGAATCCGTGGCAGCGTCCACTGCCATGGCATCGACTTGGCGGCTATTGCGCGTAAAGATCACATAATCAGCACTAGACATGTTCGTATCCGCAGATAGATGCGAATTGGCTGCCAACAATGTTTCACCAGGGAAAAAAGGTGCCAATGAAGGTGGAATGCCGGTCAATGCGCGTTGTTCTGTCGCCTCTGGCAGATCAGCCAGCCAGCGACCCGACGCACTAATGCTTTCCCCCCAACCTAGCGGCATGATGTAAACGGCCGAAAATGGCCCACCCACTAGCGGATTATATGCAGCCAACGGGTAATCCATAAAAAACAGAAGATAAGCAAATTGAAGCCCAACTAAAGTTGTCAACCAAACCTTACGCCGTGCGCCGCGCATCCGCCAATACCCCCAACCAAGCGCAGCCAAAATAGTTAGTGCAGGAATCACAGCCAATATGTAACGGTCGAACTTTTTGGCAGCAAAGGAAATGCCGCCGATAAAAAGGACCACCCACAACAACAAACTGCCTTCAAACAGCCACGCCGACAAAGCGAGGGTTTTACACCGCCGCCATAAAGCAAATGCCCACACAAATAGACCCAAAAAAACGATTGGTCCTAAACGCCAGGCCAAAGTCACCGGATAAAAGATCGCACCATGATCAAAGGCAACTGTGCCCATAAAAAATGTCGGGCGCAGCGCTTCTTCAACATGCCGGGTCGCATTTCCACTTAATGTCGCCAGAACAAGCTGTGGCGATGACCATAATGCCGGAAAGGAAACGGCCGTTGTTACACCCAATACCATCCCCCAGACCAAACCTTGTTTTATAACCAGCCCAACTCGTGTTTTTAACGATTGATCCCGCCCAGTCACCAAAGGCACACACAATATAAGCGCAGCAAAAGGTAAAATCAATAACGCTGGTGTTTTTGTCAATATCGCCCAGGAAGCGGTCATGCCGGACAAAATGAGCAATCCCGGAGAAAAAGAACCAGCTTTTTCTAAGTTATGCTTCAGTACTAACAGCAAAGCTAACAACGAAATGATCACAAATGTCGCCATCAAAGCATCGACATGCAAAATACCAGACAAACCAATTACAAACGGATCCCACGCCAACAAGAGCGCAGCAAAGAATGCGACCAGTGTGCCAAGAAACGGCCGTAACAGCCAATAAATCACCACAATTCCCAAACTTGTCACAAAAGCAACCAAAATCCGCCCCACTGATAAAAAAGCGGACAACTGCTGCAAAGCCGCCATATTATCGGGAGTCAGGTACGCTAATTGGGTGATCCAAGTATAGACTATCTGTGAAGACGGCCGTAACCACATCTGCAAACCGATTCCCAGCGCCTCCAACCAAGTTGTCACTACCCCGGGATGACCAGAAACCAGCGTATCTGCCCATGCTCCACGCATCAATGCCTCACGAAAGACAACCGATCGATAAACCCAAATCAACTCATCAGGCGTAATATAACGACCAAGCGCCACCAAGCGCGGCAAAAAGGCTGCCCCAAAAATGGCTATAGGCAGCAGTGACTTTAGGTTACGGCGTATAGCGTTCGTAGCGGTATCCATAACGGCGTTCAATAATAACCTATTCAACCTTCCTTTCAAATCTGCGCAATGCCGACAGTATGCCAACATTTTGTGGTACGCACTTTATCGCTCACCACAATTTTTTGCTATACGCTACACCTATGATGTTTTTTGCCAATCGCTCCAAACAAAGTATAATCTGTGCAATCTTCCCCAGGTTAATGCAAAAATTCAAACTGGGGTTTTAGGAATGTTTTAGAAATATGGTAAATGCAGCAAATGGTGAGTTAAGCCACCCGATGGATTTTCTTCTCAGTGAAGAGTTCGATTTCCCCAAAGCCGGTGACATCCGCAAAGGTTCAGTCGTCGCACATCGCAATAACGAAATTCTAGTAGATATTGGCGCAAAATCAGAAGGCATCATCGATCCCAACGAATTACAAGAGCTTTCACCCGAAGCCCGTGAAGAGTTAGAAGTAGGCAATGATGTAGATGTTTTCATCGTTGATCCTGAAGACCAAAACGGCAACGTTATTCTTTCTTACACAAAAGCAGCAGAAGAAAGAGATTGGCTGATGGCAAAAGAATTCCTGGAAAGCCAGGAAGTTTGCGAATGCCGTGTCGTTGGATTTAATCGGGGTGGTGTTCTAGCCGCATTAGGTGTTGTTCGTGGGTTTATACCCAATTCTCAATTAAGTCGCGATCGTCACATGGGCAATGATCAACCATCCCGACAACGGGCTTTTCAAGCGTTAATGGGCACGCTCATTCGTGTCAAAATCGTTGAAGTCGATCATGAACGCAACCGACTGATCATCTCTGAACAAGCAGCCAGCAAAGAAATCCGGGCAGCAAAACGTGCTGATTTAATCTCAGACATCAATGTAGGCGATGTTTTTGATGGCAAAGTTGTCAACTTGGCCGACTTTGGTGCGTTTGTTGATATCGGTGGCATAGAAGGACTCGTTCATTTGTCTGAACTCAGCTGGAAACGGGTAAATAACCCTGCTGACTTGTTGCACGTTGGTGATGAAGTTAAAGTCAGTGTGCTTAGCATCGATAATAAGCAACAACGCATTGCTTTAAGCATCAAACGTTTGCAAGCCGATCCATGGACAACCATTGACGATACCTACCGTGTTGGACAACTCATCGAGGCATTGGTTACACGTTTGACAAAATTTGGTGCATTTGCACGCTTAAATGATGATTATCAACTTGAAGGCTTGATTCATATCTCCGAAATGGCCGAAGACCGTATTGGACACCCGCGTGAAGTTATTAGCCAGGGGGATAAAGTCATGGTTCGCATCATTCGCATCGATCCGGAACAACGCCAACTCGGTTTAAGCCTCAAACAAGTTTCATCAGATAAATTCATTGAGGCCGATATGGCCATGCTGAACGCGGCTGTGTAAGTAACTGCGGAATGTGTTTGAATACAAAAGCGTTGGAATTCCCCAGTTTCTTCAAGGATTTCACAGGACTTTTCAATTACAATAAATGAGTAAGGGTTTGTGAAATGCATAAACTTTGTTAGAAAATTCGTAAACGGCTTTCGGGTGGTGTTTAATTAAATTGTATTTGTATCTTATTAAGTGACACTGTTGGTTCCAGCTAATTCGTCGCCAGAGCCAACAGTCAAATTAAAATTACCGAGGTGATCGCCGGTGGACTCAAAAAACTGGGAACGTTTTACACAGCGTGCACGACGTGTGCTAAGTTTGGCACAGGAAGAAGCCGAACGTCTCAACCACAGTTATATTGGTAGCGAGCACGTATTAATTGGATTATTACGCGAGGAAGGCGGTGTTGCTGGTCGTGTCTTGCGTGAATTAGGCCTTGATGCAGCACGTGTGCAGGCAATGGTGGAACGCCTGTCGGGTGGACCAGGTACACGGACTCCATTCACAAAAACGGAGTTATCCCCAAGCACCAAGCGCATTTTAGAACTCGCCGTTGAAGAAGCAAAACGGATGGGTCAACATTACATTAGCACAGAACATTTATTACTAGGCCTTGCGCGTCAAAACGAAGGACTAGCAATTGATGTTTTGCGCAAATTTGGCATAAGCCCCGAACAAATTCGGCGTCAGACCCGCCGCATGCTCAAAGAAAGTCCGGTTGGTGGCAGCGAAAAACCAGCCACAAGTCAAAAACGAAAAACATCCAAAGAAAAAAGTAAAACGCCGATGGTAGATCAATTGGCCACAGACCTGACAGCTATGGCCGAGGAATATGCGCTCGATCCTGTGATTGGCCGCAACACCGAAATCGAACGGGTGATTCAAATTCTGGCACGCCGCACAAAAAACAATCCAGCTCTGATTGGGGAACCAGGCGTAGGCAAAACAGCCATTATTGAAGGGTTAGCGCAACGTATTGTAGAAGGATTGGTACCAGAGGCATTACAGAACAAACGGGTACTTCAATTAGATGTTGGCAGCCTGGTTGCAGGTACGATGTATCGTGGTCAATTTGAAGAACGTTTGAAGCGTGTAATCGAAGAATTAAAATCAAGTGATTCGATTTTATTCATTGATGAAGTACATATGTTAGTCGGTGCTGGTTCGGCGGGCAGCTCGGTTGATGCCGCCAATATTCTTAAACCATCGCTTGCACGTGGTGAACTGCAATGTATCGGCGCGACAACATTGGATGAATACCGCAAATATATTGAAAGCGATGCAGCTTTAGAACGACGGTTCCAGCCAGTTCATGTAGATGAACCTTCACCCGAAGAAGCCATACAGATTTTAAAGGGTATTAAGGGCGCATACGAACAACATCACAACCTGTTTATTTCTGATGAGGCAATAGAAGCGGCCGTTTCGCTTTCAACACGTTATGTGACAGATCGCTTCTTACCGGACAAAGCAATCGATTTAATTGATGAAGGGGCCTCACGGGTACGCATGTATCGTGTCCCACAAACAACTGACGTTCGTGAAGCTTATGATAAACTGCGCGAACTGCGGGCAGAGCGCAATACGGCCGTTGAGAAAGGCCAATATGAATATGCTTCTGAACTGCGTGAACGCGAAGAAGATTATCAACGCCAGTTAGACCAACTACGCGCCGGGGATAAAGAACCAACAGGTGACACGAATTTGACAGCAGAAGACATCGCTGAAGTCTTGGCAATGTGGACTGGGATTCCTGTGTATCAATTCACAGAAGAGGAATCGGCACGTTTGCTGCGCATGGAAGAAGAACTGCGCAAAAATGTTGTTGGGCAAAAAGAAGCTATTGCCGCCATATCAAAAGCTGTGCGCCGTGCAAGAGCCGGTTTGAAAGACCCGCGCAGACCCATCGGCTCATTCATTTTCTTAGGTCCCACCGGTGTTGGCAAAACTGAATTAACGAAGGTATTGGCGCGTTTTATGTTCGGCAGTGAAGATGCATTGGTGCAGCTTGACATGTCCGAATTTATGGAACGCCACAACGTTGCGCGTTTGATTGGTTCGCCACCAGGTTATGTGGGCTATGAAGATGCGGGACAACTTACCGAAGCGGTCCGGCGGCGACCCTATTCGATTGTCGTTTTTGATGAGATCGAAAAGGCACATCCTGAAGCATTCAATTTGCTGCTGCAAATCATGGAAGAAGGGCATTTGTCCGACGCCAAAGGTCAAAAGGTTGATTTCCGCAATGCAATGATTATCATGACTTCTAACGTGGGTGCAGATACTATCAAAAAAGGTCCCAATTTAGGTTTCGCGTTTCAACGCGATGAAGTCACTGAAGCAGAAGCGCAGCACAATGAAATGCAAAAAACCTTGACTGAACAGCTTAAACGCGCTTTTCGGCCTGAGTTCCTCAACCGGGTTGATAAAATTGTGGTCTTCCGCCAACTGCGCAAAAAGGATATTCGCAAAATCGTCAACATTATTTTAGAAGAAGTCAATGAACGGCTTATAGAGCATGAACTGCACTTAGAGGCGACTGACACTGCCAAAGATTGGTTAGCCGACCATGGTTATGATGCTGAATTTGGGGCACGGCCGTTACGTCGCTTGATCCAAACTGAAGTCGAAGATTTGCTTTCAGATGCCGTACTTTCTGGCCAGTTTAAGGATGGCCAAAACGTACTCATTGATATTGAAGAAGATGCGATTGTATTGCATCACAAAGAAAAGAATCTAGGCGAGATTAAAATGATCGAAGCCCCACTGCCAGCTTAGTAAGCATCCGCAGATAAGTTTGTAGTAACGATTTTAATCGTCCAGACCGCTGAAGCGGTTACTACAAACAAAAACGGGAAGTTATTTTTAGACGATCACTTAATCAAAACTAAAAAGTAATTCCAGAAAAGCCCACCAAATGGCGGGCTTTTTTTATGGGCGCTTACAATTTGTATAATGTGTGGCAAAGCTATTCGCTCGATTTTGCCGCAGCTATCCCAACACGAGTAGCGGCCGTTGCTAGTCCAATAAAAAACCAAAAAATCGTTACAGCATGGTGGAATTCGAGGTTAAACAGATAGTGATCAAGTACACCAGCGACAAGCGCACCAACAAGTGCGGCATGCAAACCCAACCAGACTGGATCAAGCCGCTCGTTTGCTTTGAAATTGTGGCGGTTGAAATAGGCATAGCCAAAGACAGTCAAGATAATGGCAAAGAAAGCCGCTAAACCCAACAAACCCATCACCTGTGCAATCGTTAAATAGACGCTGGCAACGCCGAGGTAGATGTCGATGTCGGGTGTGCCCGCAAAGCCAACGCCGAA
>JAGRDI010000170.1:23285-35760 GCA_020432765.1 Anaerolineales bacterium
ATTAACAAACCGACAACCAACATGTATGGTAAAAGTCGTCGGTAGCGTGTCACAGCGACAAAAGTTAAGCCGGCAACCAGACCTAGCATAGCACTACGCGAAAACGTCAGGATAAGAGCAACGAAAATCAGTAAACCAATCAGCCAGGCGAGCCAATGGGGGAACAACGGCCGTTTCGCAACCAACTGCGGTCCGGCTAAAGCACCCATCATCAATAACAATCCACCAAGTGAATTGGGATCTACAGAGGTGCCAATTGCGCGTTCAGATAGTTCGGGGTTTTCTTCGATATAACGAATCACCCACCCACCTGGATATCCCAAGCGTGTAAGCATGTTCAAGAAGGAATTGGCAGTTGTTTCAGGTAACAGCCACAGAATAATAGCAACGGCCGATGCTGCCGCCGCCACCAGTAAAATCACCTTTACCAAACGCTCGACCCTTTCCCAAGTGCGGCAATAGTCTATGATTACCAATACAAAACCAATGCTCAAAAGAAATTCGGCAAATTTGCGTAATAAAGTGGGTGTCAGTGGGCCATTGTTCAGCCCAAAAATAAATGCGAACAAGGCGACAAAGATGAAGATGAGTATTGGCAATGTAACGGGCGCAGTAATAACGGTGCGTTGGCGGCCAGTGACAATGCCCAAAGCCCACACGCCCACAACGGCGGCTAAAGCCAAATCAAGAAAGGTCGGGGTCAGACCAATGTCAAAAGGCAATGTGGCAAAGGGCAGCAGACATACAACGGCAATCACGCCCCAAAAGCCTACTTCAATATCACGCAAGACAATGACAACCGCCGCCACAGCCAACAAAACGGCAACGGCCGCTAAGGGACCTCCAAAGGCCATAATAATGCCGCCTACAACGGCCGTTACACCCACAAAGAGACCCAAGCCCAAAGCGGTACGTGTTGGATTGAAGCTTTTACTCAATGAACTCATGATTGAATTATCAATTGTCGATGGCCAATGGTCAACTTTCAATTGACTATTGGTCATTGACAATTTATTTAGTCTACGCGCACCGGGGTCAGTTGTAGAAAATCGTCTGTGAGACGGCCGTCTGCGGTTTTAATCTGCAAACGATCAAAATCACCAGCTTCTGTTTGCGTATAAGCACCAATAATCAATGGAAAAAGTCCCGGCAGTGTTTCAGGATTCAGTTGCAATGTCATTTCGATACTATTTGCTGTATCAAGTAACCAGCTGCTTGTGCCTTCTGACGGTGTATAGTCATGACTTGCCCAACGAGTAGTATCCTCGTCTACGATTTGGGCGAAAAAGGTGTAGTCATTTGTCAACGGCCGTAATGCTTCCCAATACAAAGTTAAGTTTACAACCTCCCCAGCAGCCGTATGGCGCGGCTCGATTTCGTAGCCAACCAACTCCAACTCATCTTCAAAATTAACAGCTTGTGGATTTGGGAAACTGCCTGCTGCCGGCTGTAAAAGCAATTTTGCGACAACAGCAGAATCACTCGTTTCTGTAGACAATCGTTCTCCATTGTTGAAGTCGTAAAGTCCTATAACAACATCCAAATTCGCAGGCGCAACGGCCGTTTCCGGCACAGTCAGCTTATATGAATTAGTCAACCGCTCTCCTGGCTGCAGCCAACTAGTGAGCAAAAGTCCTTGCCCCAAATACATATCACGTTGTGCAATTGGTTGGCCTAAAATGGAATCGTTCAGATGGACAAAAACGCTCCAATCGCGTGACATAGGCTGCAAAACTTCCCATTCAAGATGTATCCACAACGATTCACCTGGTTTGAGTGTTGATATGTCATGATCCACGCCCTCGGCCGTTACACCCCGCAAACGCAGTTGATCTCCAAATACAGTCGTTGCAGGTTGCAAAACAAACGGCCGTGGCGGTGTATAAGCTGCCACAGTGTATGTTGGTTGAATCCACAAGAAAGGCACAAAAACGGCAACGCTAAACATGAATATAGCCACTACAAATACAACCCAACGCGCAAAACGTCGTGGCAGCCAACCGACAAGCCCTACAACAAATAACACCACAACAGCCGACAAAGCCGTAAAAACCAATCGTCCTTGTGAAGACCAGGTCGTTGTAGCCCATTGAATCAACCCGACAATCACAGCACCAGTAAATAATAAACAGGCCACCAATCCAAATCGATCGGCAACAAATTCAAGCATATTATCAATCAACCGGCGTATGTTAAATGGCCGCCAACTCGCCTGTCGCCACCAATGAAAAATTTCACGTAAGAAATAAAAAACAAACCCTATAACAGAAATAATCAACAGGCCGTTGAGAATTGTGTAAATCCATAGGGGCATGGGTACATTCACGCCGCCAAATAAACCCCAGAAAGACATCAAAAAGCCGCGCCGCTCACCCCACAATTGTAACAATGAGGCCGGATGGGCACGCTGTCCCAACACAGCAATAAAGGCGCCCCAGCCCAGCCAATCACCATACAAGACAATATTGCGATAATACCACCAGCCAGCAATCAGCAGCACAGGCAAAAGGATAACAATCAAAATCAAAATTGAGTCTGCTAACAGCCACAGAAACCAGCGCAACGTTTTGCTAAATTGGGGTACAGCTTGATCGTGGGAAGCTTGCCAGGCCACAACAAAGCCAGTCCCCCAGGCAAGCGGCAGCAGACCAAATGTGCCTTCTTTGGTCAATAAAGCCAAGCCAATAACAACACCCAGCAGCAGCCAATACCGATAATTACGCCGGAAAGTTTTTTTAGTTACTGCGCGAATCATGAGGAAAACAGACAAGGATGCCAATAAAATCGCGAGATTGTCGTTGTTGACCGCGCCGCTAATAAAGAGAAACATGGGCAAGAAGGCGTTAACGGCCGTTGCACCCAAAACAACCTCGCTCCGATCCGGCATACATTCTTTGGCGATACGATAGGTCAAAAAAACAGTCCCCGTCGCCAGCAGCACCGAAAAAAACCGCACAATCCGCACAGCTAACAAAGTACCTTGCCACGGGTTTGCATGGGGATTATGCACAACCAAATTATTGTTGCCGTCTTCTGTGATCAGGCCGTTGTCTACATGCGGGTTTTCGTGGCGGATTGAGGGCATATCGGCCGTATCGATCCAAAAGGTCAACGCCGCGCCGAGATAATAATAAAGCGGTGGCTGACTGGCTTCTTGCTTCCACGGACCGGCTTGTACAGGATCAAACACCTGTACCGGCAAAGAATTGCCATCAGCCAAATGGCGAACCATCGGATAATGCCACAGCTCATCTGACGCTTCAAAAACTGGCGTTACCACAGCGTAGGTGAAACCCAAAACTATAAAAAGCAGTAAAATCAGCGTCAGCCAACGTTTTTCACTCATAAGGGTTGGATTTTAACGGGAAACTGGCAATTTAGCCTCAATGGTAAACATACGCCTACGTAACGTTTATCAAGCGAAGGCTGCATGACAAGATAAGTTCAATCTAACTATTACGACTTTAACCTCTAATGTTTTCATCAATATTCTCTGAGCTCACATTCTCCTGCCTAATTCTCCGACAGCATTTGTTGATAAAAAACGGCCGTTTGTGCTGCGATCTTATCCCATGTGAATAAGCCGGCTAATTGGGCAGCAGCTTGACCCAAACGAGATCGCAGTTGAGGATCGCCGGCCAGAGTTAGGACAGCCTGAACAAGTGCATCACGGTCATTCGCAGGAATAAGCCAACAACTTTGGGTGTGCTGCAATTCTGGTGTAGGCGTTGTTGGTTGTGTGGAAATTAATGGACGGCCGTTTGCCAAAACTGCCATCAGCGTTCCACGACGCAATGAAACGCCATCTTGGTAGGGCATGACCATCATATCGGCAGCATGGAGGTAAGCAGCAACACGCGCATCAGAAATAAATCCAGTCCAATACACACGCTCCGTCAACCCGAGTTCGGCAATGAGCATTTGCATTTGGGCTAAATAATCAGTATTGGTAACGTCACTGGCCCCAGTTTGACCACCGATAAATACGAGATGGAAACGGCCGTCTAATTCTGCCAACGCCCGCAACAACACATCCGCGCCTTTGCTGGCATTCAAAAAGCCAAAATACCCAAGCAAAATATCATCCTCACCCACGCCGCTATCCTCACGCGCAGCAGCGATCTCGATATGATTGGGCGTGCCAGCGCGGATATTGCTGCCGATGGGGATTTGCACAGTTGGGGTGGAAACACGTTTGGTTATGGTGTCAAAATCAGCTTTATTTGTGACGATAATCCCTTTTGCATTACGTGCCATGCTGGTAACGGCCGTTTCGCGCAACCGCCCTGCCTTCGGAAATAAATACGGCACACGCAAATCATGAAAAGTTACAACTGTGGGGATAATGCCCTTAATGCGCCAGGGCAAAAAATTGATGGCTCCACTGCGCATATTATAGGCTGCCGCCTGGTACTGGATATTGAGTACATCCAATTCATGGCGCAGCACAACGCTGACAACCTGTTGCAGCGAAGGCCAGCGCCAACGTCCAATCCAGGGATGCAATTGGGCAAAGCCGAGGTCAATCGGTTCGCGCGTACGGCTTAACTTGATGTCGGGATCGGTTGGTCGCGCCTCACGACTGGTGATGATGTGGACTTCGTGCGCTTGCTCTGCTAAGGCACGTGCTAACTCCTGCGTAAACGCACCAACACCCCCTTCTATAGGTGGAAATTCACCCGTCACTAAACCAATCTTCATAAAATAAATTCACCACAGAGAACATAGAGGGCACAGAATTTTTTGAATATGCCCCTTCATCAATATCCCGCTGGTGGCAGCCCTGATTTGACGACTTGCCAGTAGGCGCGGATACGCTGGCAGCGCAACGGCCGTTTATGTCCGAACAACCACTTGATACCTTCCACAATAATCTGCCATAAATAATTACACAACAAGAAGAGGCGCAAAATAAATGCGGAGAAACGGCCGTTGTATTTACGAAAATAACGCAATTTAGCCCGTTGGAAGTTGACATGGCGTGCTGTCACTGCTTGCTCACTGCTCTTGCCGGTATAGTGTATGATTTTCGCTTCTGGGTAATAGACCACACGCCAACCCGCATCCTTAATGCGCCGGCACCAATCCAATTCCTCCGAATACATGAAATAGGCTTCATCCATGCCGCCAATTTGGGTAACAACGTGTGCCGGAACCAGCATGGCGGCTCCCATCACCCAGTCCACATCTGCAACCGCATCATCAGCAATATCTTCTGCATAATAAGTTTGCAGCAGCTTAGCAGGAGCATATGGTTCAAGCCAACTGCTCTCAAAAAAAGCGGTTGCCATTGTCGGAAAACGACGGCGTGATGATTGGACGCTTTTATCCGGGTTCAAAAGCTGCGGTCCTAAAACACCGATGTCAGGGTTGGCATCCATATAATTAACCATTTGCGGTAAAGCAGCGCCCAGAACAATAGTATCGGGGTTGAGCAGGAGGATATGGCGACCAACGGCCGTTTTCAGACCAATATTATTACCCTTGGGAAAGCCCACATTGTTATCACACGCAATTAAGTGAATCCAAGGAAAACGGTCTTGGGGAAATTCATCCTGCACCATTTGCGGACTGCCATCCGAGGAGGCACTATCTACGATGACTACCTCAACATTCAGATGGCCGCGTCCAACAATAATTGAGTTGACACAATCCTGCAATAAGTCACGAACATTCCAGCTAACGATGATCAGGGAGAGATCTATTTGGGTTTCTTTTGCCACTGGTTTTCACGGATTTAATTGATTCGATTGAAGAGGGTATGGGCGTTGGCGGTGGTTTGGTGGGCAAACACGTCCGTTTCCAGACCATGCAGTGCTGCGATGCGTTCGGCAACATAGGCTACATATGCGGGTTCATTGCGCTTGCCGCGATGTTGCTGCGGAGCCAAAAATGGAGCATCGGTTTCTACCAAGATGCGATCTAAAGGCACGCGGGCGGCAACGTGGCGTAAATCATCGGCCTTTTTGAAGGTCACAGGGCCGGTAAAACCAAGATAATAACCCATTTCTAAAGCGGCTGCGGCGATATCCCAACCGGCTGAAAATGAATGCAACACACCGGGCTGTCCACGACCTGCCAAAGGCGACGCGGCCAACATGTTGATCACATCCGCGCTGGATTCTCGATTGTGAATAATAACCGGCAAAGTTAATTCAGCAGCAAGCGCCAACTGTACAGCTAAAGCACGCTGCTGCACAGCTTTTGGCGCTTTGTCCCAATAATAATCCAGACCAATTTCGCCAATTGCTACAACTTTTGCATGTTGAGCAAAATTACGAATCGCGTCAATCCAATCATCTTGCCAATCCGCTGCCGAATTGGGATGCACACCGACCGCTGCATAGACCTCCGTATATTGATCGGCAAGTTGCAGAACGGCCGTACAATTCTCCAGGTTCACTGCTGGAACAATGAGTTGTGAAACACCAGCTTCAAGGGCACGTGCAACAACAGCTTCTCGATCTACATCGAAGCGCTCAAAATCAAGATGACAATGGGTATCAATTAACATCGGAAGTTTGCTGCTTAAGGGTTTCAAGATACCCATCTGGAACTTGCACAGCAACTACTTCGCCACGCGCACATTCTTCGCCTTTGGCGATCAACGAACAAACAATAACCACCTTGCGCCCTTTAATTTCTTGCACGCGCCCACGAATTTCGAGGACGGTATCGATGGGAGTCGGTTTCAAATAATCAACATGCAGTGAGCCGGTGAGAAAACGGAAGGAAGGTTCTGTATCCATTTCACGACCAGCCGCACGATACATAGCAGCAGCGGCCGTTCCTGTGCCATGACAATCGATAAGAGAGGCAATCAAGCCGCCATACACATAACCAGGTATTGCTTTGTGATACGGCCGTGGTTCAAAATAACAAACTGACTCATCTCCATCCCAATAACTCTTGATTTGCAATCCATCTGCATTTAAACGGCCGCAGCCATAACAATGGCTTGTATCATCCGCATAATAATCTTGAAACGCCTTTTCTGTCATTCCACCTCCATATGGCAGTGCAAGATACGGGGAAAAACAGCTTAGTCAAACTAACACCTTAAACCCTGTGCCTTGCATTACTCAAACTACTCATCGCAAACCAGCAATCTTCATACCATCGTCTAGAATTGCCGCCACGCGATCTTCATGTGTCGTTTCGCAGTAAACTCTGATGATTGGTTCCGTACCACTAAAGCGCACCAAAACCCAGCCGCCATCTTCCATAATAAATTGATGACCATCGACTGTGACAATATCCGTCACCGCCAAACCGCCAATCGTAGACGGCCGTGCCGCCGCCACATTGGCTAAAATTTCTGGTTTTTGTGCCGCATCAAACCTTGAATCAATGCGATCATAATAATGTGGCCCCACCTTTTCGAATAGCAAATCAAGCAGTTCAGATGGTTTCTTGCCCGTTTGAACCATCATATCCAAAAAATACAACCCAGCCAAAATCCCATCACGTTCCGGAACATGGCCACGAAATGCATAACCACCGCTTTCCTCACCCCCAATCATGGCATCAACTTCCACCATCTTGGGCGCGATATATTTGAAACCCACACCAGTCTCATACACAGGCACATTGTACTGCGCTGCCAGTTTATTGAGCATTTTTGTCGTCGATATCGTCTTCACAATCGGACCACGGTCGCCACGTACCTCGAGGAAATAATAACCCAACAGGCCATAAACACGCAGTTGATCAATGAAATTCCCATGCTCATCCCCTATGCCTACCCGGTCGGCATCGCCATCATTAATAATCGCAACATCAGCGCCAAATTCAGAGACAAAACTGAGACCATGATCCACATTGGGGGGAATTGGTTCTGGGCGAGTCATATGCGGGAAAATGGGATTGCGCTTGTCGTGTACCTCGTGTACGGCCGTAGCACCACCTGCTAACAAGGTGGGGAAATAACCGATATTATTCCCCCACATGCAATCAACCAATACACTAAAACCCGCCTGTTTGGTTGGCTCCACATCCACCAATGTATTCAGTTGGGCTATATAAGTGGGCGTAACATCAAACTTCGTCACAAGCCCATCACTCAGTGCATCACTTAGCTTCATACGTTTAACACTGCGAATGGGAGGAATCAAAGATTCGATTTTTTTCAAATCAAAGGGCGGGATTGCACCACCCAAAGGATCCCGAACCTTAAAACCACAATCCATCGCCGGATTATGGCTGGCAGTAATATTAATCGCTCCACCCGCATGTTTATCAACCACCGCGAATGAAATTGCTGGCGTTGGTGTATTGCGATCTGTCAACCAGACATGGATGCCATTGGCAGCCAGCACTTCGGCAGCAGCACCCGCGAAATTATCTGCCTGGAAACGCTGATCATACCCAATCACAACACCTCGTTCGGCACGTCCTGCCCGGTGCAAAAAGGAAGCAAAACCTTGCGCAGCACGACACACATTATCAAATGTATACTCTTCGGCTATGCGGGCACGCCAGCCGTCAGTCCCAAATTTTATAACAGTCATGAAGACACCTTTAGCAACTCAATATCTGCATCGACCATCATTTTCACTAATTCAGTGAACGATACGGCCGGTTCCCAACCCAGATTTGCGCCCGCTTTTGAAGGATCGCCAACAAGAAGATCGACTTCTGCCGGACGCATATAACGTGGGTCTTGGATAACGTAATCATGCCAATCTAAATTCACATACTCAAAAGCAACTCTGAGAAATTCCTCAACTGAATGGGTTTCGCCTGTCGCTACGACATAATCTTGGGGTTCATCTTGCTGCAACATGAGCCACATCGCTTTGACATAATCACCAGCAAACCCCCAATCCCGTTGCGCATCTAGATTCCCTAAGCGTAGTTCATCGGTTAGACCAAGTTTGATTTGGGCGACATGATTTGTGATCTTGCGGGTGACAAATTCGCGCCCACGACGCGGCGATTCATGATTAAACAATATGCCTGATGTGGCATGCAAACCATAACTTTCACGATAATTTATTGTGATCCAATGGCCATATACTTTAGCCACGCCATAAGGGCTGCGTGGGTAAAAAGGTGTCGATTCACGCTGCGGCACTTCGACTACTTTGCCAAACATTTCACTAGAACTAGCCTGATAAAAGCGAATCCCGGGATCAACAATGCGAATGGCATCCAACAAGCGAGTCACGCCTAAGCCAGTGACATCGCCGGTAAAAACCGGCTGCGTCCAAGATGTTTGCACAAATGATTGTGCTGCCAGATTATAGACTTCTTGGGGACGATGCTGTTCTAATATATGAATCAGGGAAATTTGATCGCCTAAATCTCCAGGGACGAGTTCGATTTGGTCTTGAATTTCGGCAATGCGATGAAAGTTTACGGTGCTTGTACGGCGTACCATGCCAACGACTTCATAGCCTTGGGTCAAAAGAAATTCGGCTAAATAGGAACCGTCCTGACCAGTGATACCTGTAATTAATGCTTTGGGCATATTTTCTACCTCGTTTTGTTCAATGTTGAAGGTTTCCCTCACGTAAATCTCGCCAGGGCTTGGCCATTATAACGCAGGCAGATGGTGAGGTAAAACAAGGTGGCTAAATCGTAAAGATGTAGAAGGGAACCCGTGCGACCTTTATAGGCAGCTTGAATACCGAACAATCTTAAGAGTAAGGGGATGGCATAAAATCAAAAAGAGATACAATATATGCTATCGGTCTACCCAAAATAAAAGCATTTATGGACTAGAACGAAATAATTGCCGTAAATATCGTGTTTTCGAATACGATTATTTTTTGTAAGTTAGGAGTTATCATGAATAAGCCAAAACCTAACGATGTAACCATTAGTGACATTTTGCGCCTGGCCCTTCCATTAAAAACGGCCGTAATGGGTGATCCCAGTGGTACCAGGCAAAATGTCTACTGGGTTGTCCTACTCACAACCTGGAACCATCTTGAGGATCAAATCAAAGATGGTGATTTAGCGATTGTCCCCCCCCATCTGCAAGCAGAAATCAGCGAATCGCAATTTCGTCGTAACCTACAATCGGTGGCGCAGCTTAAAATCGCTGGTTTATTATGTTTCAAAACAATTTCGCAGGTCACATCGGAAACCGCAAACAAACTCAGCCTCCCCATCTTGGTGGTTCCACAAACGATCCAAGTGCGCGAAGCGCACCAAGCAATCACCTCTTTATTACTCGATCGGCAAAGAGCCACCAGTGAGCGTGCCATGCAGCTATATCGCCAACTTTCAGACATGTCCCGTGAAGGTAAGGGGCTGCAAGCAATGACCGATATGATGTCGAAACTAACAGGCAATATTGTAGTGGTTCAAGATAAACGTTTGGAAATACAAGCAGCAAGCTGGCCACACGATACAGCCGTAAACAATGAAGCTATCACCCGCGAGATCAATAAACGCGAAGCACTACCGTCTATCCTACGCAATCGTAAAGCGGCAGCCAAAGCACGCCAAAGCTATTGGCAGCAAATCCTGCCTATTGAAAATATGGCTCGTTTAGTCAGTCCCATCGTTTCAGGGGATCGGGCGCGTGGTTACCTCTCCATTATTGGTCCGGCAGGTAGTCTCGATATGCTTGACAGTCTCACCGCTGAACAGGGCGCTGCTGCCTGTGCACTAGAAATGGCCAAGGCCAAAGCTGTTAGTGAAGCCAAAAAATCACTGCGCGGCGATTTCCTCGAGGGGCTTCTCGCAGGGACACTACCTGCCACAGAAATCAAAAGGTTAGAAGGGCGACTTGACCACGATACAAAAGAACCCCATGCCATCATGATATTCAGTTGGATAGGCACAAAAACGCCTTCAATTCGCCGCATGGAAACCACTATCAGTTGGTTAATGACGAATCATACCCGACCTGCTCTCGTCCACGTCTATGGCGGACAACATATCTGTGTTTTCCAGGCACTCAAAGACCCCACAGATATGGAAACCGCTCACGAGTTTTCGCGTCGTTTTCGCGAACAAATCGCGGCTGAATTCCCCAAAGATATCATTATCGGCGGTATGAGCGGTCCAGCCGAAACCCTTGAGGATTGGCCACGCGTCTACAGTGAAGCACTGCAAGCTATGCAAGTTGGCAAGCGTTTACATTTGAGCAACCAAATTGTCGAATTCAACAGCCTTGGCGTTTACCAGCTCCTTTGTGAGTTAGAAGATAATCCCATTGTGCAACAATTTACTCAACAAATCATCGATCCATTGGCGCAGTACGATGTACAGCATCGCGGCAGCCTGGTACAAACAATCAGTGCCTACTTTGATCACCACGGCAACATCAGCCAAACGGCCGAATCTCTTTTTGTACATCGCAATACATTACTCTATCGCATCGATCGCATTCAGGAATTAACAGGTCAAGACCTCACTAACGCCGATATGCGCCTCTCATTACATCTGGCGTTGAAGTTTTGGCAGTTGCGCCCCGACACCAACATCACCTGAACTTGTACAACATTCACAATAAAGTCTATCACGGATTCTAACAAGTTAACCGTACAAATTTGAATTGACATCTCCTATACTCTTAGTGGCTTGCGCTGAAATGCGCGGTTCAGTGGGAAATAGTGGGAACCAAAGGGGACAACCTAAAAGTTGTCCCCTTTGGTATTTCTGGGAAAGTGTACAGTTCGCACAACATTCTTGGCTTTTTCTTGTGAATTATTGTACATAGGCGCAAATAGGGGTACAATCTATACTACCTTGCACTTAAACGTGGATATACACGGAAAAATAGAAATGATTTTTTTATCTTTTAGCATTGTTATTATTAGCCTTCTTAGCATCATCCTTATTGTTATTGATGAGGATGTAACTTTTGTTGGGTAAGGCAAAGCAAATAAAACAAGTAAAACTGCTTTCAAAAACCGCCCAACAGGGCGGTTTTTTTTGATCGAGGCACAAAACATTTCATTTTCTGCCTTTTCATTTTATTTATTTTCAAAATCCTTTGCGGAGGAGTCATTATTTGTGAGCGGCAAAATGGCCAATGATCACAAATGAGTCATAATCACAGGTATCACAGTTATTTTCCCTTGGTGTTCTCTGTGTCTCTCTGTGGTTAATTCTTAAGGAGAAGTTTGATGAGTGAAAAGAAAACTGGTGGTCAGATTATATGGGAAAGCCTTTTACATGAAGGCGTGGAGGTCGTATTCGGCCTGCCTGGAGGGGCAATATTGCCGGCTTATGATGCCCTCTCCAAATATGAATATCCAATTCACCATGTCTTGGTAACCCATGAACAAGGAGCATCCCATATGGCAGATGGGTATGCACGTGCCACAGGACGTGTCGGCGTTTGCATTGCCACATCAGGCCCAGGCGCAACCAATTTGATTACAGGTCTGGCCACAGCCTATATGGATTCAACCCCCGTTGTCGCCATAACCGGACAGGTGGCTACCAGTCTGTTAGGACGTGATGGCTTCCAAGAATCAGATGTCTTTGGCATTAGTATGCCAGTCACAAAACA
>JAGRDI010000170.1:35769-44943 GCA_020432765.1 Anaerolineales bacterium
ACCGACATCAAAGACTTACCCATGGCGATCAAAGAAGCGTTTCATATCGCCCGTACGGGACGACCTGGACCAGTATTAGTTGACGTGTGTAAAGATGTGCAGCAAGCTGAGATGGATTTTGAGTATCCGAAGAGCGTCAATTTGCCTGGCTACCACCCCAACCAAAATGCACCCGATTCAGCATCGGTTACGCATGCGGCCAGGTTGTTAAATGAGGCGAAACGGCCGTTAATCGTCGCCGGTCAAGGTGTATCCATCGCCAAAGCCGAAGCAGAACTACGTCAATTAGCAGAAATGGCCAATATCCCCGTCGCCACGAGCCTGCTCGGTGTTGGCACCTTCCCAGGCACGCATCCTCTGGCAATCAGTTGGGGCGGCATGCACGGCGAAGCCTACACTAACTTTGCCATGCAAGAATGTGACGTCATGTTTGCTATTGGCGCACGCCTCGACGACCGTCTGACTGGTGCATTTGAAACCTTCGCCGCTAAAGCCAAGATCATCCATGTCGACCTTGATCCCGCTGAAATGGGTAAAAACATCACCATCGACACGCCCGTTGTTGGTGACGCACTTTTGACATTACGCGAGCTTTTGCCCCAAATTCAACCCAATGAACATCCGACCTGGCTCGCCCAAATCGAAGAATGGCGCAGCGAAAGCAATGACCGCGATATTTTGTCTCAGGAAACAGACGAACTGATTGCACCCTACATCATGCGCCAACTCTGGCACGCAACTAATGAAGGCGATTGCACCGTATCCACCGATGTTGGCCAACATCAAATGTGGGAAGCACAATATTTCTTTCATACCAAACGCCGCAGTCTGCTCACATCAGGCGGCTTAGGCACAATGGGGTATGGGCTGCCAGCCGCCATCGGCGCACAAATGGGCTTACCTGATGAAGAAGTCTGGGTTGTCGCCGGTGATGGTGGCTTCCAAATGACCATGGTCGAACTATCCACAGTTGTCCAAGAACAACTACCGATCAAGATCATCATCATTAACAATGGTTTCCTTGGTATGGTACGTCAATGGCAAGACGTTTTCTACAACAAACGTCATTCGGGAACACCTCTCTTCAACCCGGATTTTGTTAAATTAGCTGAAGCATATGGCATCAAAGGACGTTCTGTCACACGCAAAGAGGATGTTATGGATGCCTTAAAAGCAGCACAAGCACATGACGGCCCCTACTTGCTAGACTTCCAGGTGGAAGAGTTCACTAATGTGTATCCGATGGTGGCCCCAGCAAAAAGTAATGCCGACATGATTCGTCGTCCGCTGCCATTGATGGAAGGAGAAAACTAATGTCAACAAAAACAAGCGAACGCCACACATTCATTGCCTGGGTCGAAGATAAACCCGGCGTCTTAAACCGGGTTTCAGGTTTATTCGGCCGTCGCAGCTTTAACATCGAAAGCCTCACCGTCGGCCATACCGAAACTCCCGGCGTCAGTCGTATGACCTTTGTGATCAAAGGCACGCAGCGGGACGCCCAACAAGTAGGTATGCAGTTATACAAGCTAATCAATGTGCTCAACGTGGTCAATGTCACCGAACAACCACACGTACATTATGAAATGGCGCTCATTAAAGTGAATGCCACTGGCCAAACACGTGGTGAGATCATGCAATTGGTAGACATCTATCGTGCTAATATCGTCGATGTTGATTTGGATTCTGTCATGATACGTATCGTGGCCAAAGAAGATCGCGTCAATGCACTGTTACGCCTTTTAGATCAATTTGGTATTATCGAAATGGTGCGTACTGGCCGCCTTGCGATGGTACGCGGCAGCGAAAAAGGGTGGCAGCCCAAACCCGAACCGATGATTGGCACAAACGGACACCAAAGCTAAAAAGTGGCAGAGCAGCAAGTAAAAAACTTTGCAGCTCTGCTCCAAAAGGAGATTTATTTTGGCAAATATTTATTATGATCAAGATGCAGATTTAGGCTTACTTAACGGTAAAACTGTCGCGATTATCGGCTATGGGAGCCAGGGTCATGCACATGCATTGAATCTTAAAGATTCAGGTGTAAATGTTGTAGTTGGCCTCTATGAGGGCAGCAGTTCATGGCCTAAAGCAGAAGCTGAAGGTTTGACGGTTATGACCGTTGCCGATGCCACACAAACTGCTGATTTCGTCATGATTTTGGCACCAGACACACGTCAATCACAAATTTATCACGAATCGATCGCCCCCAATCTGCGCCCCGGACAAACTTTAATGTTCAGTCACGGTTTTAACATCCGTTACAGTCAAATTCTGCCGCCAGATTTTGTCGATGTGAGCATGGTCGCACCAAAGTCACCTGGGCACCGTGTGCGTGAAGTCTTTGTAGATGGCGTGGGTACACCCGGATTGGTAGCCATCCATCAAGATGCCAGTGGACAAGCAATGGCCAATGCATTGGCTTATGCAAAGGGGATTGGCTGCACGCGTGCAGGAACCATCGAAACCACTTTCACGGAAGAAACCGAGACAGACCTCTTTGGTGAACAAGCGGTTTTGTGTGGTGGCGTGAGTGCCTTGGTTCAGGCTGGCTTTGATACCTTAGTCGAAGCGGGTTATCAACCAGAAATCGCTTATTTCGAGTGTCTACACGAACTTAAGTTAATTGTAGATTTGATGTACCAAGGTGGTTTGAGTTATATGCGTTACAGTGTCAGCGATACGGCCGAATACGGTGACTACACCGCTGGTCCCAAAATCATCACTGAAGATACGAAAAAAGCGATGCAACAAATTTTGACCGATATTCAATCCGGTGCTTTCGCCGAGGAATGGATCGATGAAAATGCAACTGGCCGCCATAATTTCAATCAACAACGCATAGACGGCCGTTCCTCAAATATCGAGGACGTCGGCAAAGATTTACGCAAAATGATGCCCTGGTTAAATGCCAAGGTAGTCGAATAAAGAAGGTAGTCAGACCAGCTAAAACAGGAGCAAAAAAATGAACGAAGATGGGGTTCGCAAGCAAAAAGAAACCGTAGTGATTTTTGACACAACTTTACGTGACGGAGAACAATCTCCTGGTGCCACGCTTAATGTAGACGAAAAAGTCGAGATCGCCCGGCAGCTTTCCCGCCTTGGTGTGGATATATGCGAAGCAGGCTTCCCCATCGCTTCTCCCGGTGATTTTGAAGCGGTGCGACGGATAGCTGAAGAAGTCGGCTCGCTTACCGAAGGACGCAAAAGCGGCCAGCCAATGGTTATCGCTGGATTGGCGCGCGCCAACAAACAAGATATCAAACGTGCCTACGAAGCAGTCCGGGTAGCTCCACGCCATCGCATCCACACCTTTTTGGCAACCAGTGATATTCATCTCAAACATAAGCTAAAAATGGATCGTGAAGAATGTATCGAACAAGTCATAGAATCAGTCGAGTACGCCAAAGCCTTTTGTGATGATATCGAATTTTCACCTGAAGATGCCGGTCGTTCTGATCCAGAGTTTTTGGTACAAGTGTTGGAACAAGCCATCAAAGCCGGAGCAACAACTTTAAATATTCCCGATACTGTCGGGTATACAACACCTGAAGAGTTTGGCTGGTTAATTAAATATCTAATTGACAATACACCAGGTGCAGAAACTGTCATTTGGTCAACTCATTGCCACAATGATTTGGGATTGGCGACCGCCAACACCTTAGCCGGTGTCCAGGCAGGTGCGCGTCAGGTTGAAGTCACGCTCAATGGCATTGGCGAACGCGCCGGCAACACATCCTTAGAAGAAGTTGTTATGGCAATTGAAACCCGACCACAAAAATTTGATGTCAAAACCAACATTGACACAACCCAAATCACACGCACCAGCCACATGGTAGCAACTTATACCGGCATGGTTGTGCAAGCCAACAAAGCGATTGTAGGCGCAAACGCTTTTGCCCACGAAGCAGGCATCCATCAGGATGGTATGCTCAAAAATCAACAAACCTATGAGATCATGCGTCCTGAAACCGTTGGCTTACATGCCTCGCGATTGGTCATGGGCAAACATTCTGGCAGCCATGCTTTCCGTGTACGCCTGGAAGAAATGGGGTACGATAATTTAAGCAGTGAAGAGATAAATCTCGCCTTTAAGCGTTTCAAACGACTGGCTGACAAGAAAAAAGTTGTCACTGATGCCGACATTGAAGCCATTATTGCTGATGAAATTTACCAACCACCCGAAATTTGGAAGCTCAAAAAAATTCAGGTGTCTTGCGGTGACCACAGTATTCCAACCGCATCGGTGCATATGATTGGTCCTGATGGCAAAGATTACCGCGATGCAGCCTTAGGAACTGGACCTGTTGATGCCGCTTATGAAGCGATCAATCGCATTGTCGGGGTGAAAAACAGATTGACAGAATTTAACATCAACGCAGTAACAGAAGGATTAGATGCAGTTGCTGAGGCAACGATTCGTATTCAACCTTATAACGGCGAAAGTCAATACGCATTTAATCCACAAACGAATCAACCGGTAGCACGCACATTCAGCGGTCATGGTGCCAGCACAGACATCGTTGTCGCCAGTGCACGCGCTTATTTGAGTGCCCTCAACAAGATGCTGGCAGCCCGCGTGGTAGAATCCAGCACGGTTGAAATGGTTGCTGGTTAGCGTTAATAATGGTGATCAATGACACAATCTGGCAAAATGATGATATCGCCCAACATTATTTGACGGGTGTTCGCGGTGCAATTCCATTGGCAGCAGAACAATTAGATGTGATGCTGCGTGTGGTGCATGCCGCACCAGCAATTGTGACAAATATTTTAGATTTGGGTTGCGGAGATGGTATTCTCGGTCAGCTTTTGCTTGATCATTATCCGCAAGCAAAAGCGACATTTATTGATTTTTCTGAACCAATGCTTAAGTCCGCGCAAATACGCCTTGCAGATTATACCGGACGTATAAGCATCATGAATGTGGATTATAGTCAACAGGATTGGACTTATCATTTTCCACATGGCAATGTGAGTCAATTTGATGTGATCGTGTCTGGTTTCTCGATCCATCACCAACCAGATAAGCGCAAACAGGAATTGTATGCGGAAATATTCAATCTGCTCACCCCTGGCGGAATCTTTGTCAATATCGAGCATGTTGCTTCCCACACATCTTGGGGCAAGCAATTATTTGATGAAGCGTTTATTGATTCAATCGTAGCTGATCAACGCCGCTCAGGATCTGTGCAATCTCGCGAGGAAATTATACAGAGATTGTTCAACACCGATGATCAATATGCCAATATTTTAGCGCCCGTTGAAGATCAATGCGATTGGCTGCGCGAAATAGGATTCGTAAATGTAGACTGTTATCTAAAATTTTTTGAGTTGGCAGTTTTTGCAGGTATCAAACCATAAACATTACTGGACTTTGGCGAAAAGTAGATTTGTCAACTTTTATCTCTGGAAGCAGATGAGATTTAAACTAACGAAAGTTGACAATTCTATCTGGTAGAAAAAAACGCCAGACTCCTGAACATTAGAGGGATTTTTATGAATACACCCAAAACAATTATTGATAAAATCTGGGATAATCATGTCGTGATTGAGGAACCAGGCAGTCCGGCTGTGCTCTATATCGATTTGCATTTGGTGCATGAGGTAACGTCGCCGCAAGCTTTTACAGGTTTGCGCGAACGGGGACTTTCTGTACTACGGCCGTTGCAAACGGTTGCCACCATGGATCACAGCATCCCGACAACCCCCATCGGTGTGCCCATCAAAGATATGATCGCCGCCAAACAAATTGCCACCCTCGAAAAGAATTGTGCCGATTTTGGTATTAATCTGTTTGGTATGGACAGTCCTAATCGGGGTATCGTGCATGTAATCGGGCCTGAATTAGGATTAACCCAACCGGGTATGACTATTGTTTGTGGCGATAGTCACACTGCTACCCATGGTGCATTTGGCGCATTAGCATTCGGCATAGGTACTTCCGAGGTTGAACATGTGTTAGCGACACAATGTCTGTTACAAGTCAAGCCTAAAAGTTATGCGGTAAATGTCAACGGCCGTTTACCTGAAGGTTGTACTTCAAAAGATATTATCCTCGCTTTGCTGGCTGAAATCGGTGTAGGCGGCGGTACAGGACATGTGTTTGAATACCGTGGAGAGGCTATTCGCAACTTGACGATGGAACAACGTATGACTATCTGCAATATGAGCATCGAAGGCGGCGCACGCGCCGGTCTAATCGCTCCCGACGAGACGACGTTTGCTTATCTGAAAGGCAAACCGAATGCACCACAGGGTGAAGCTTGGGAGTTCGCTGTTGCTGCCTGGCGCGAACTCGCCACTGACCCCGGCGCAACCTATGACAAAGAAATCACCATTAATGCCGATGAATTGGAACCAATGATCACTTACGGTACTAATCCGGGTATGGGCATGAAAATTAGCGCCTCGATTCCCGATCCGATGGCAATTGGCAACATTAGTGAACGTCAAACGATTGAAAAAGCGCTCACGTATATGGATTTGCAAGCGGGCAAACCACTGCAAGGTCATCCAGTCGATGTCGTCTTCATCGGCAGTTGCACCAATTCGCGCATTTCAGATTTACGGCAAGCAGCACAGATAATGAACGGCCGCAGCGTTGCTAACGGTGTGCGTTTAATGGTCGTCCCTGGTTCGCAGGAGGTCAAAAAACAGGCCGAGGCCGAAGGTTTAGACCAAATCTTCAAAAATGCCGGTGCTGAATGGCGTGAAGCGGGCTGCTCAATGTGTATCGCTATGAACGGTGATCAATTGGAACCGGGACAATATGCCGTCTCGACCAGCAATCGTAACTTTGAGGGTCGTCAAGGCAAAGGCGGTCGTACTTTCTTGGCAAGCCCACTCACTGCCGCAGCAACGGCCGTTACCGGTAAAGTCACCGATGTCCGCACACTTTAATCGTAGTGCATATAACGTAGTGCGTAACACAACGCATACTACGAAATACGCACTACGCACTACGGAGTAAATCCATGCAACCATTCACACGACTATCCAGCCACATGGTGGCGATTCCAACCGAAAACATCGACACCGACCAAATCATTCCCGCCATCTTCCTCAAAACCGTCAGCAAGAAAGGGTTAGGCAAACAATGTTTTTACCACTGGCGCTACCTCGAAGACGGATCACCTGATCCCGATTTTCCCCTGAACAAACCAGAAGCCCAAGGTGCGCAAATTTTGTTAGCTGGTGACAATTTTGGCTGCGGTTCTAGCCGTGAACATGCCCCCTGGTCATTAACTGATTATGGTTTTCGCGCCGTTATCAGTACCAGCTTTGCTGATATTTTCCGCAACAATTCCCTCAAAAACAGCTTGCTGCCAGTCATCGTCGATGAGCAGACCCACCAACAACTCCTCAGCCTGGTAGAAGAAGACCCAGGTGCGACTGTGAACATTGATCTGGCTACACAGACGCTAACATTGCCAGACGGCCGTTCAATTGTTTTTCCCATTGACGGATTCAGCAAAACCTGTCTCCTCGAAGGCATCGACCAGCTCGGCTACTTACAAAAACAACAAGAACACGTGCTGGCCTACGAGAAAACACACCCAGCACGCGTCAATACAGCATAAGCATTTCAGCCAGTCAGCCGAAAGCTTGCTGACAAGGCGATTAGCTGGCCGCTCAAATGCTTCGAAGGACAACTATCATGGCACAAGTTTTCATCTATGACACTACATTACGTGATGGCACTCAGCGTGAAGGGATCTCGCTCTCTCTGGAAGACAAACTACGCATCGCGCGTAAATTGGACGAGTTTGGTGTGCATTACATTGAAGGTGGCTGGCCAGGCTCAAACCCCAAAGATGTCGAGTTCTTTCAACGCGCACCATCTCTAGGCTTAAAAAATGCCAAAATCACGGCATTTGGCAGCACGCGCCGCAAAAACAGCAAACCAGAAGATGATGCAAATATCAAAGCACTGCTAGATGCCAACACACCTGTGGTCACAATCGTTGGCAAGAGCTGGGATTTACATGTCGCTGATGTTTTAGAAACCACAATGGACGAAAATTTAGCCATGATTGGAGATAGTATCGCTTATTGTAAAAATCAGGATAAAGAAATCATTTATGATGCCGAACATTTCTTTGATGGCTATAAAGCCAATCCAGAATATGCCTTGGCAACTGTGCAAACCGCAGCGGTCAAAGGCGCAGATTGTGTCGTCTTGTGTGATACGAATGGGGGCTCATTGCCCTGGGAAATCGAAGAAATTATGGCTGAAGTAAAAGAGCGCGTTGGCAAAACACCCATTGGCATCCACACACATGATGATGGCGGCTGTGGTGTGGCCAATACGCTGGCAGCCGTCAAAAAGGGTGCTAATCATGTGCAAGGTACAATAAATGGGTATGGCGAACGGGTAGCGAATGCCAACCTGTGCACAATCATCCCGGATTTACAGTTAAAAATGGGCTTTTCTTGTGTGCCGGATGAAAATTTAAAAGAACTGACTGAACTGTCACGCTACGTAGCTGAAGTTGCTAACTTGACCCCTGACACACATATGCCCTATGTCGGCACCAGTGCATTTGCCCATAAAGGTGGCATTCATGTCGCCGCCATGTTGAAAAATACAGCAAGCTACCAACACATCGACCCAACTTTGGTCGGCAACCGGCAGCGCAGTGTCGTATCCGAGCTTTCTGGGCGTGGCAATATCATCGATAAAGCTGACCAATTCAATTTGGACACCGAAAGTCTGGATGTAGGTCATGTATTGGGGCAAATCAAAAAATTAGAGTCACAAGGTTTCACATTTGAAGGGGCCGAAGCTTCTGTTGAATTGATGCTGCGTCGCACCCACCCAGCCTATGTACCTCCATTTGAGCTAGTAGACTTTATGGTCATGGTACAACGCAAACGTGGTCGCGGCTTCTCAGCTGAGGCCACTGTGAAAGTACGTGTTGGTCCAAAATTGATGCACACGGCTGCCGAAGGTAATGGCCCGGTCAATGCACTAGACGCTGCCCTGCGTAAAGCGCTGCTTGATGTTTATCCACAGCTTAGCGGTGTCAGCCTGGTTGATTATAAAGTTCGTATTCTAGACAGTGATAACGCAACGGCCGCTACCACCCGCGTCCTCATCGACACCAAATGCGGCACACGCCGTTGGTCTACCATCGGCGCCAGTCCCAACATCATCGAAGCCAGTTGGCG
>JAGRDI010000171.1 GCA_020432765.1 Anaerolineales bacterium
CAGTTTCATCAGAAGTTACAACAATGCAACCCATTTACAAACTGTCCGCAAAACTTATCGCGGGTTCATTGCCAGACAACAAGCCAGTAACAGTAAAGGCGGCGAGTGGACCTTACATCCTTTGCGCCTACTAGGTAACAAATTGTTTCAAGCACTGCCGCAAACGGTGCAGGCACGTTTACAAGAAGCGCAAGCTATAGCCCAGGAACAGACTTTTAATCTAACCATTACCTTGATCTTTGAACCTTCTGCGCTCACATTGGTAGATTTGCCCTGAGAGCTGCTGTATGATCCAAACGGCCGTTTCTTTTATGCATTACGGGGTGGCGGGATTGTGCGCTGCTTGCTGCTGCCAACGGCCGTACCACTCGCCGCTGCATACTACCCGCAACAAATTGTCGGTTTGTGGGCAGAACCGGCCGGAGTGGAATCATTAGCTGTGCGCAGCAAAACCGGTCCCGCGCCAAACAAGGGAGGGCCTGTCACATGGCTAACAGGGCGAGATAGTTTAGCTCGTCTCAAAGACGTACTGGACGAAAACGATTTTGATGGCCTGCATATTACAGCACATGGTCGCACCGGTTCAGCCACGGATTTTGCGCTGGCGTTAGAAGATGAAAACGGCCGTCCGCATTGGTTTGGTCCCGCACAATTAGCGCTCTTACTCAGCGATTATCCTGCGCTCAGATTTGTGTATCTGGATGTATGCGGCGCCGGCGAAAACCAAAAGCCCGCCTCGTACCCTGAACAATTGTATGTGTCACCCGGTGGGGCAGCAACACAATTATTAGGCGGGGGCGTAACGGCCGTTGTGGTGATGCAAGACAATATCGCCCAGGCCGCCGCCGGATTATTAGCCGCCGCTTTCTACCAACATATCGACCGCGGCGTACCAATCGCAATTGCCCTCACGCAAGCACGGCGCAGCGTGCAGCTGCAGCTCAACGATGCCATACACTGGAGCGTGCCCGCGGTGTACATCCAACAGCAGCCTGCACCAGACGAGACGGCACCCGCAGCGGATTGGATATTGGATCAAATCGCTAAACCCGGTATTGGCAAAGTTCTACTCATCCTCTGGATAATGGCATTGTTGATTGGTCGTATTTCTTTTGTACTTGCACGCTTCACATTTGAAACCATAACCGACCAGCCGCTTCTTTTCAGCGCAGCGATAGTCAGCAGCAGCTTGATCCCCATCCTGGCTGCGGTCGTGACACACCAGGGTCAAAACAAACTTGCCACCACATACGATCTGGCCGGTAATGAATGGCGTGCATTTTTGCTGCACAAATATTTTTCCGCGTTTACGTGGAATATGTTAGCCTGGTTCATGATCGCAGGGGTTTGGTTGACACTTGATTGGTCAGGGTTAGCGGCAAATCTGAACCAGTTGGGGCGTCAACTTGTTTGGGCCGGCGGTTTATGGAGTCTGGCCCTGGCTGCCCACAGTGGTGCACGCCAAGCTATCCGGCAAGATTTATTGTTTCGACGGGTGGGGTTTGTGCTGCTGCGCGGCACATTTATTAATCTGCTGCTGCTAATCTTTATTCTGGTGGTTGTGCCACTGCTCATCATATGGCTGCTGGTAACAATTTTGCTGCTATAAATGTAGGGCAATTTACAAAATTGTTTTGCGTTACAATTATTCCTCAATCATTAAATCGAGCACAGCCAATGCAGCAATGGGTATATTTACAAAAGCTGCCACACCTTGGGCATCGGTCACGGCCGTTACTTGCACATCCCCATATCGAATCTGCACCCTACGTCCCGCCGGATCAACCAAACCAGGCCGATCCGTGCGCACGGTCAAAGTACAGGCCAATGGGGAACTGCGCCGGGCACGTGCATCCACATGCAGCGGCATGAGTTGGCCAACCCGCCGCGAAAGCACCTGCCATTCATCGCCGGACTCCCGGCTGCTCAAGGTCGGTATCAGCGCCGTGCGACCGGGTCGTAGTTGTAAGCGTTGGCCTGATTCCGCAGCGGCCGTTTGTACATCCAAAACTTGTCCCCATAGTGCCGCCGCCGTGCCGTGCAAAAAGGCCGACAGCGCCGCCAGATTTTGACGCATAACTGCTAAAAGCGTCTTTTCTACGGGCTGATCAAAACGATCACTGCGGCCTGTCAGGCCGTGGTCAAAAGCTTCAGTTGTGGTGGGCGGCCGATCAAATAAGAGGGATACGGCCGTGACAACCTCCTGCATAATCTGCGGATCAAGCGTCATATCAGTATCCTGCCGCAACATGGCCAGATAAATCGCTTGCGGGGAGACCTGTGCAGCGGCAGCAGACATGTCGGCCATCGCCAGGGCCGTTAATTCAAACAAAGCGCTGTAGGCTTCTGCACAGGTGACACATTGTTCCACATGGGCCAACTCTTGGGCAAAGACAGCCTCGATATCTTCCCCCATTGCCTCTGCGGTCACGACAGCCGCCAGACGTTCGTCATCCAAATGTGGATCTGCCGAGGTTGTAAGCAACGCACGCAGTTCAGCCAGCCCGGCGTTCATATCAATTCCTCATCAAGTCCAAAAGCTGCATATGCCATTTGCACCAATTCAGTATATTCTGTCAAACAGTCGGGGCAGATGTCCAAGTGGTCGGCCGTTTGCGGGTATAGCTCGTCCACCGCCAGACCTGCCAGTTCATCAGTAATAAACACGGGTAACTGTGCCTGACAGAGGCCGCAGGCAACGGTCATGTACGGCCGTCGCAGCTGCAAAGCCAGGCGTTGGTGGAAAGGCAGTGCGTTAACTGTCATGCACTTCCTCCTCAGCGGCGGCATCTAAAATCCGCAGCAGTCGCTCCTGTTCGTCAGTCGGCAAAGCGCGCAGCGTTTGAATAACGCGCGCTTTGACCATACGGATTTCATGCGGCTTCTTGCCCAGCAAAGCAGCAATTTCCTTGGGACTGAGGCCATCCAAAAAATGCAGTTCGGCCACCAACTGCTGCTGTTCGCTGCGCAATTGCTGTTGGAAAAACGCCTTTAATTCTGTCCGTGCTTCGCGATTTGACACGCTATTTTCAATTCTCCGTTCATCTAGCCCGGTTAGGGCATGCTGCGTACCGGCAAGTGCAGCTCTATCGATACCCTCTGCCGACATGTCTTCCAATGATAACGTAATTGTGCCGCCGCCACGAGAAACGGCCGTATCTACACGGTACATATCAATCGCTTTACGCTTTAAGACTTGTAATGCATACATCCACAAGGTACGCGGCACTGCCAGTCCAGCATTATCCAACGTAGTTTGGAGCTGCAGCATGGTTTCTTGCAGCACATCCTCCCTATCATTGACATGGATTGCAATATTGTAGGTTTGTTTTTGCAGCCAACCACGCAGCTCTTGCCAGGCACGGCTGTTGTGTACATGTGTAGGGTCGCAGCAGCGTTCATAAACGATGACGGCATAACGCCCCAATATCTGCGGACGTATGGCTTGTACGGCCGCTGCGCCATCCAATCCCCGCTCTCGTAAATCCACATAGATCGCTGCCGCCAGGACGTGAGGCTCAACCAACTGCCACGCCTGACCCAACATAAATTGGGTCACATGGTAGGTACAAACGGCCTGATCAAATTGAAATTCATGTACCACGATATGCTTTTGCCCCTGCCTGCGTCTTAAGTAGTGAACCGGTAATTACCTTAAACAACCGATGGCCATCGGGTTTTATCCAATTTTCGGCCGGGCGTCAAGTCCGGTCACCAACAATATGGAGAAATCTGATGATTCGTGTAAAAGACAATTTAGTTCAATGGCTCCTGCTGGCTTTGTTGCTGGCAATGCTGCTGGTGCCTGTGGTGGGAACGGCCGTTGGCTACAGCGATGGCCCTCAGGGCACATGGTTTCAAACCCAAAACAGTGAAGCCAGCCATGCAATAGCCTGTGAGCCAGTAGGCTCTGATGGAGGTTGTGGCGGCGGATAATCAAGCCTATTTGAACAATAATGCCCGATTCTTATCAAAAGGATCGGGTATCTTTCTCGTCTATGGCGCTCCCACAAGCGTAAAGCCACTCCACACCTCTGCCGGCAAATTGGCAGCCAACATCTCACGTTGGGCTTCTGCCAGCGCCCCGGCAGCCGGCCTGCCCGCACGCAGATAACGGTAAAAGGCACCCATTAACCGGGGCATATTTTTATCGGCTACCGGCCACAAACTGCCAACGACGCGCTGCGCCCCCGCCGTCAGGCAGGTGGCTGCCAGGCCCACCTGTTCATCCCCCGCAAATAAACGCCCCACATTGCTGCTGCAAGCCGACAGCACCACCGTCGCCGGCAAAGGGCCTAACGGCGGAACCTCGTCCAGCCAGAGATCGCGGTCATGCAAGGCCACACCGCTTAACCGCCCGGTCAGTTGATCGACAAAAGCATGGCTCACAATATGCATAAAATCGAAACGGGCCAGGCGTGTCTCGCACGCAAACGCCTCTAACTGTGCCGTCGTCACGTCCCGCAATACTGTCAGAGCGCCGGCATATAAATCTTGCAGCGCCTCCAGCTCGCCTGCGGCCTGCTCTAAAAAGGGATAGCGCCCCTTAAAATCGGCGACGGCCATGACCAACCCCGATTTGTGTGCCCCGGCTGTGGGCGCCGCCTGTCCCCACAACGCCATCAAGCTGCCCCAGGAAGGCACGATCACCGGCAGCGCAGTCGTGGCCAGATGATGGCGCGGTGTGCCCACCAGCAGAGCCGCCCACGGCAGACGATGAAGCTGCCGGTGGGGCGCAAGCAATAGATAGGTGGCCGGCGTCAGCTGCGCCTGGATATATCCCGGCAGCAGCCAATCGCCTAAGGTAATCAGATGCTGCCGGGGCCACGCCAATGTGGTTGGTTTTTGGGTTAACAAGTTAAGTGCAAAATGAACAGCGGGCGTTAACGCATGCCGCCACACAAATTCCCTTTCCGGCGTAAGCGCGGTGCCGATGAGATGCGAATCCGTTAGATAATAATTGAGCGCGAGCCAGGGGTGTTTTAAGCGCCTATTAGCCCAGTCACGCAGCCGGTCACCATCAAAATCAATTGCCTGCTCCTCAGAGCCATTTTTAGCCTCTTTTTGCTCCTGCCACCCAAACTGCGCCCGCTCCACCTGCCCGGCAAGCAGGTCATAGGAGCGTGCCTTTTGCACCAGTCGCTGGTTTAGCGCACGCATCTGCCGTACTCCCACAGCATCGGCCTCTTTAACATCTAAAATTTGCTCCTGCAGCCAGCGGATCTCGGCACCTAATTCAACCAACTGGATCGACTGCGGAGTTGTCTGACCCCCGGGACTGCCCGCATCCAGGTTATGTTGGGCTTTGCCCGCTTCGATAAAAGTCACTGCGTGCGGGGCAGCACCCATTTTGCCGGCCAGTGTAACGGCGCGTGCCAACATAACTGCCGGTTGGGAAAGATAGGAACCAGCCAGTGCCGGCTGCCACAAGTCATGACGCATCCGTACCAGTGCGCCTGCTGCCCGCGCATACATAACAAGTGCCAGCCGATTTTGTTGTCTCTCTTCTGCCAATAAACCCAACCCTCCATAAGCACGCCAGGCAATATCAGGTAGTGCAGCCTTGCTAAGCGTTAAAGCCTGCTCCCACGCAGTCTGGGCTGCGTCCAATCTTGTTGTCTGATGGTATTGGTAACCTAGAGCCACATGACATATTGCTTCCTCAACCAGCATGCCTATTTCAGTAAATGTGGCAGCGGCAGCCTCCAGCAATTTCTCGCTTTGAACACGGTCTTTCGCTCCAATTAGGCATAAGGCTTCACCAAATAAACGTTTTGTACGCGCAATTTGGGCTGGATTACCAATCGTTTCGGCAGTTTCCAATGCACGCTTAAACGCGCTAGCAACTTTTGACTGCTCATTGTTCTGTATAAAGATTCTGGCCTGGTAGCGTAGAATAATGAGCAACCAATCAAGTTGTCCCACATCTTCAAAAAAAACTGCTGCCTCCTGCAAATAGTGTTGGGCCAGAAATGGGCGTTGCAAATCTATCCACACTTTAGACAGGCGGACTTTACATTCAGCTATACGCCACTCGTTCTGCAGTTTCTCAAACTTCCTCAATGCATTTTCATAAGCAGATAAAGCCCGTAGATAGTTATTTGCCTGCCAATAGGCATCACCTGTATATAAGTTAGACATGGCTGATAGATAAGGAATATTTAGCTGCTTGAATTTTGTTTCTGCTACTTGAAAAAATGTCACTGCTCGGCTCCAATCACCGCGGAACAAAGCCTGTGCCCCACATTCAATTGCATGATCTGCCTGTAGCCCTAGCACGGCATAACAATCATAGATGGTTTTAAGGCGTAAAAGCAGTTGGTTGGCTTCAGTCAAACGGCCAGTGTTATTAAAAAGTTGAACTAATCCATTTAGGCAGAATGCATGCCATAGTTCAACTTCACAGGCGTCGAATTGTGCAGCCGCAGTCATAAATAGTCGTTCGGCTGCCCAATGATCACTGTTATAAAGGAATTCACAATAAGCTAATTGAGCATTTAATTTGGCCAGAAGAATCGGGTTACTTTGCACTTTTAGCACCTCTGAGGCCTTGTGCAAAGAAGTTATCGCTGCTGGATATAGCTTTTGACGGCGATATGAACTGGAACGATGTAGATGGCAGATGACTAAATGGTAACTATCCTCATCGTGTACAAAGGCTTGTTCACAGCGATCCAACTGCTCTTCAGCCAACTCAAATTGGCCAACCAAAATGTGGCCATAGGCCAGCGACAGGCGGCACTGCCAACTGAACGCCACCATGCCATGCTGCTGTAGGGTAATACAGGCTTGCCCCAGTTCTGCGATGGCCTGGTGAAAATCATTGCGCAGCCACGGTTCGGCATTAGCCTGCCAATCACAGGCAGCCAGCCAACCGGGCAGGTCTAAGGCGGCAAACGCGGCACGCGCCCGTGTCACGGCCGTTTGCACACGATCCGGTTGTACCCACGCATTGGCGGCACGTGCCAGATACCAGGCGGCCAGGGCTTGCAAAAAGGTGTCTTCTATACAGTCTGCGGCGACAGCGGCAACGGCCGTCAGCGCCCAGCCATATTTGGGTTGGGTAAACGCCGCCTCTGCCGCCATAGCAGCTAACTGCTCAACACGTTGTTGGTCAATTGCGGGCAGGTTAGCAACTGCCGGAGGTAGTTCTGCCTCCGCAAGGCGGCCGTCAAATAACGCAGCGGCCGTTTCTAAATAATCATCAAGTTCAGATTCCCGGACAGCCATGCCCCCATTGTATCAGATTTAGGTGCTTACGTACCCGCATCGACAAAAAGTTGTCGATAATTTTCTCACACGGATATGGGCAAACACTGTTTTTTTATCAGTCTTCGACCGTATCCATGTGTGCGGGGTTTTTGTTGGCGCCATGTTTTAACTAGACGAGGGCTGAGCTTGTCGAAGTCCGGGCTTCGACAAGCTCAGCCCTCGTTTCGTATCAACAGAATTTCCGCGCACACACCGTGTCTGTGTTCCTGGCGAATTTCAGATTTGTCAAGTTTCTACCACGAGTGAATTGCAAACGAATTTGTTAAAAAACTTGACAAATCTCTCTCAAAAACGCCAGTGTCCTGTTATCGAGGTTAAGATTGTTCCAGGATCAATTGCAGGGTATTGGTTGGTAACCGGCCATCGGCATCCAGAATGACGTTTAGAGGTGCATCTGGGAAATGGGCACGGCCGTAAACATCGAGAGCTGCCGTAGCGCTGTAGTCACCCCAGTGTATATGTGCTCGTAATGGCGAAACGGCCGTTTGTTCTGCCGCCACCATCACCTGCAAGCGTAAAATCTCCGGCTGTTCAACAGGCCAGATCGCCTCCAGCAGCAGTTCCAAAACTTGTTCCGCGACTGTGATTTCATCATGTATGAGAATGAGGCTTTCGTCTTCTAGCAAGGAACGGCCGTAACGATACACCGCGCCTGAGTCGGGAAACCACAACTCGTGCAGTTGGTTCTGCATCAATTCCCAGGTGATGCGCCAGCCGCCCTTTTTAGATTGGCTGATTTGCGGCGTATAGGCCGTGCGGGTGCGTAAAAAGGGCAGGTCGCGGCGGGGAGGCTGGGGCAAGGGTTCCAGCATGTCATTTTGATCGGCTTCCAGCATCTCGACAGCATCAATGAACGCCTCATATAAGCGCGAGTTCGCAATCATTTTGGCATAAAAAATGGGGTAAAGCCTGGCGATATCATGTCCGGCCAAGGCATCATCCACGACTATTGACAGCATCTCGTCATCTTTTTCCTCAATTTCTGGCCCTTGAGCCTGCAGGGCTAAATCTATCGCCAACTGATCGGCCGTTGGCGGCCACATGCCGGCCTCCTCTTCTTGCCGGCGCAGTGCCATCAACTTGCGTTGAATCCAATCAGTTGGCAATTCCCCAGATTCCTTCTTACTCATATTTATCCCGCGAACTATTCCAAATCTTTCTTAGAGCTTTCAAAGCATCAAAATGTAGTTTATGTACGGCACCGGGAGATTTGTCCATAATTGATGCAATTTCTTTCAATGATCGACCCTCAAAATAATGCCGCCAGATAACTTCTTTACGGGCTTCTGATGTCAATTGGTCGATCGCAGCCAGTAATTCCTGACGATAATCAAATAATTGCGCAGCATCCAAAGTCTTGGGATCTACAAATAACTCAGTCCAACCTTCAAAAGCATCTAACTCAACGATTTGTTCGTTAAGTTTTTTGTATTCTTTATTAATATGTTTAGCGATAACAAACTGCAATAAAGTATGTGCCCACGGATCAAAAGCGGTATCATAAGGAAAGCGTGCATTTAGCAAGCGTCCGGCCGCCATCCCGGCACAGTCAACCGCATCTTGGAAACGTGTCTCCAGGCTGCCAGGGAAATTCTTACGCAGCAGATGATTATAGGCCCATTTCTGCAATTTTATATAAAGCGAATCCCATGCGACCGCATCACCCATCACTTGCAGTTGATGCAAATAAGGCTGCCACTGTTCATAATGTACAGCGACATGCCACACATAATCTTCAACTTGATAATCCTCACTTTTATCCAGAAAAAATTGGACCCGCCCTTTATCCAGATTAGCCAAAATAATCGGCCTGATTTCACGTGAAAATCGAACGCCTTTTTGTAAAGCGACCACCATCAAGGCTTGCTCTATCTGCGGTTCAAATTTCTGGGTGTTACTGCTCATCTTACTCACTGCTATCCGGTCGTAAATTGTTTCCAGAGAGATTTGTCAAGTTTTTTAACAAATTCGTTTACGATCTACTCGTGCTAAAAACTTGACAAATCTGAAATTCGCCAGACTCCAGTAAATTATAGGGTAAACGGCCGTTTGTGAAAAGAAGATCACACGGCAGGTAAGGAATCTACCACCAGAGAGGATAATAGGTTTTAGGGAGTTAGGGTTGCTCGGTCGCATCTAGTCCACGGCCGGCTGGAGTTATTGGCCGGCCGTGGACACTGCAAACAGTGGACAATGTTAAAAATTGAACGCAGCCATTTATTTTTTTGTATGTAATGTTTTGCCTTGTAGAAAGGATAAATATATTGTGCGAAATGATTACATTTTGCGTTTTGTCAGTTATTTGTTGCGGTCAATAGTCCAAGTCAAAAGAAAGACTCATTGACATTTTACATAAAATTAGGAGCTTAGTCATGAAAAAGTATTTAACAGTTGTAGGTTTGGTCATAATGGTTTCCGTGTTGGTTTTTTTGGCGCTCCCACTTGGGGCTGCCCCTGCTTCCGATTGTAATGCATTTGACACAGGTGGATTTGCCCCACTTGGCTCAGTTTCAATTCCTTTTTCGTGTGCTGCGGATGCAACCGTCTATTTTGGCGTGTGTGACTCAGGTAGTGTCCCTAATGATGATTTGTTCAATATAGATCACACTGGCACCATAGTTGCATACAACTACTATGTTGGCGCAGAGGAATACGCCGTCATTCAGTCTCAGAATTTGACTGCGGGTGACTACACAGTCATCATGAACAGTTTAAATGTTGGCGTTGGTCAAGCAACCTATAGTTATGGGATTTCCACGGATAAAAGTGAAATTACTGGATACTTGAGCCAGGTTTGTGGCACTGATTTTGGCGGCACAACTCCACCGGCAACATGCTCATATGGGCCGCGTGATGTGCCGGTATTCACCGAAGACACTGCGCCGACAAATGGCACACTTGAATTCCGGATTATGTTGGGCAATGAAGATTCGCGTGAAGAAGCTGGTTTAATGAAAACCTGGAATTTGAGTGCCGGACAGCGTGTCAACAACGAAATTGTGCCTGATCCGGTGAACCCGCGCTGGGCACGGTTGTGGTGGCAGCCAGAAGGTGACAGCAGTTGGTATTTGCTGCCCTCTCAATATTGGCATGGGGACGGCACTTTGGACAGCGAATATGGGATCGAGTGTGAAGAAAGTCCGCAGCCCTCTTATCATACTTCATTTGAAACGGCCGTGCCCGAAGCAGACGTCTGTTTTGACCTGCTCAACGGCTGCTAATTATGCATTAGTTCGTTAACCAGAATAGTATTATTTTTAACGAGGGTCGGCATAAGTAGTCAACATGCCGACCTCTCATTGGTTTTGATAAAATGCAAATAACCTTTGTACAACGGGCTCAACGAATTTGTCAATCTAAGCTATCGTCACCCGACCGCCACAAACACCGCATTCTCAAGCTGTTTGTGATTTTTGGTTTTCTTTTGCCAGCCATTTCGAATTGTGCGCAACAAAAATCAAACGCATTTATCGAATATAAGCGAGTAGGTGGTTTTGCTAATTATGACGACCATTTGACAATCGATAATGAGGGGAATGCAACCATTTCACGCAAAACACATACTTGTGAAATCACTTTGGAAACCGAACAAATGAATTTGATTAACACTGCATTTGATGAGGCAGCCTTTCAAACCCTTGATCGGGCTTATTTGCCAACTCAAAAAGGAGGTGATTTAACAGAATACACCATAAGTTATCAAGGACAAACGGTTTACACGATGGATAGCGCAGTTCCAGACCAACTTTGGCCAATTATAGAAACTTTAAACCAGGTAGTAGAAACATGTGAGAACACATAGTTATCAGTGATAGATCAATATTTAGTTCTGAAACAAGGAGATTTTACAGTGAAAAAGAGAATCACGCTTACTACTATTTTCGTTCTTATCATGCTGATTGTAGTTGTATCCAGTTCAGCCGGTTCACCGCTGGAGCATAACTCACAATTTGCACCAACACCTGTTGGACTTGAAAAGATTCAAAACGATGCAAATGGCAACCTCGAAATCGTATGGAATTCTACAACTAACCAGCCGGATTTTATTCGCGGACAGATTCCATTTTCAACTATAGGTTTAAATAAATCATCCTCGCCTGCAGCGGTAGCATTTACCGTTGTTGAACGTTACGCAGACTTATTTCAAATTCAAGACCCTGCACAGGAATTAGTTATATTGGATACTGAAACAGACGATTTAGGTATCTGTCATGTAACCCTTGGTCAGGTCTATAAAGGCGTAGAAGTTTATAACGCTAAGATAAAAGTTCATTTCAGCGCAGATACCGAGAACATTATTGCAATGAGCAGCAATTATGTCACAGGTGTTTCCTTGACAAGTGTCAAACCACAGATTGGACCTGAGTATGCAATAATGGCTGCCAATACCGCCCTACCTAAGGGCACAATTCAATCTGAACCTAAATTGGCAATAACTGACAGCAATCATGCTGTTGCCAGTAAGGACGCCACGCTTGTTTGGGTTGTTGATATGCAAGATGATCTGATTCCAGCACGCAATAGTTATTTCATTGATGCAATTAACGGCAACATCTTAGAAGTATTCGAAAATTTGCAAACTGATCGAAACAGGGAAACTTATGACGCTGAAAATGGATATGACCTGCCCGGGACCTTGGCGCGATCAGAGGGTGACACAGCAACAGGTGACACAGATGTTGACAATGCACATGATTTTGCTGGGGAAACCTATGATTACTTCTTCAACACCCATAATCGCGACAGCTATGATGATGCTGGTGCTACGCTCATTTCTACAGCCAACTATGGAACTGGCTACCGCAATGCCTATTGGAATGGTTCCCAAATGGTTTATGGTGACGGATTTGCGGTTGAAGATGTTGTGGCCCATGAATTAACGCATGCAGTCACCGAACACACTGCGGGGCTTGAATATCGCTGGCAATCAGGCGCACTTAATGAAAGTTTCTCAGATATTTTTGGTGTAATGGTTGATCGGGATGATTGGCTGATGGGCGATGATTTGCCCCCAGATGTCTTGGGCGGTGCAGATGCCATTCGCGACCTTTCTGATCCACCTCGATTTGGACAGCCTGACCATACTGATGATTGGTTGGAAACCTGCTCTGATCATGAAGGCGTGCATACAAATAGCGGCATCACGAACAAAGCTTTCTTCAACATCGCGACAGCTATCAGCAAAGAAAAAGCTGAATTAATCTTTTACCGCACATTAACTGTTTACCTTGACACACATTCAACATTAGCAGCTGCACATTCTGCTGCTATCCAGGCTGCAGAAGATATATATGGCTCGAATAGTTCTGAGGCAAACGCTGTCATAGACGGTTTTGATGCAGTTGGCCTCAATAGTGATTGGAGCCCACCTGCCAATAATTGCACCTGTGCCGCAACCGTAGCCCTTTCTGATGAGGTCGTTTTCAAAGACCAGATGACAACGTTGCAAGTGGCAGCAACTCTATACAGGTTACGCGATGAATTCTCCGATTCAGCAGCTGGAGGATACTACCGCGATCTATACGAAAGCCATACAGGACGCATTAGCGCTTTGCTGCTCACAAATCCTGATTTACGTGCCGCAGGTGGCCAGATATTGCAGAGTGTGGAACCCGGTCTGACAGGTTTAATGGACGGAAAAGGTTCTGCAGAATTTGTATCCAAGCAAATGGTAAATAACGTACTCACTTTTCTTAAGGAACTTGCTGAGGCCGATCGCTCCCAGGATGGAGGCAAACTGGCTGATACCATTGAATATGAAATGGGACGTATTGATTGGAATCACTTGGCTGGTCTTACCTTTAATGACGCATCGGATTATCTCAACACGATAAATGGAACCAGCAAACTGGAACTCTCTAGTGTAGATCAATGATATATTATTCAAGCCTGACACAGAGGTTTTCTTCAATTGTGTCAGGCTTTTCAGATACTTTGATGCGTTGCAACTGTACAGGTGCTGCGGCCGATCTCCAGACCGTGCCGCCGAGTGGAGGGTATAATGCACAATTGTCAGCAAGCACAGGTTAAAAAAAACAGGTTTTCTGTAACATTTACTCTTTTTGTCTTTGCGGCGTTAATTTTTGTTCTCAATCAGGGTAAAAGTTATGCCTTTACTAACGATCCCGGCAGTCTATATCAACCAAGGTTTGTCGCTGGTTTCTCTGGTAATTCAGATGAACGCGATTTAGACTTGTATCCTTCAATTGCATTTGATCGGAGCGCAAAACGATTCTTGACTGTTTGGCTATCACCTCGGCATGCAGGTTCCTCTACGTCAGGATTTGATGTTTATGGAATTTTTCTGGGATTGAGCGGACAGCCAATTAGCAATGCTTTTCGTATCTCGGACAATAATACTGTCGCCAGAAATAGTCTTCCTTCTGTTGTCGCAGGAGAGAATGAATTTGTTGTGGCCTGGACTAAACGTGGTTCTGCCTGCAAGGTAATTGTGCAGCGAGTTATCACTGAATATAATCAAATTGATACGGTGCTGGTTTCCGGCACTGAACATATCCATTCTCCAAATTTAACCTACAACCCTGTAAGGCAACGCTATGTGAGCGTTTATGTAAGTGGCGACGACTATCTCCCACCAACTTTTTTCGGAGCTGAAACAAGCGACTGTCGTAACAATCCCTCCAGTGAGAGCCACATTGAAGCAGTCGAGTTTTATTTTCAAGGTAATACACCAGTTATAAGCAATAACTTAATCATTTCCGATATCAGTCAAGGTGCATTTCGACCGACCGTGGCATTTAGCGAGGGGTTAAATCAATATTTAGCTGTTTGGGAAGATCGACGCAGTATAGTTAATGAATTTGGTTTCAAAGTATACGCACAACTGCTAAATGGCAACCTTGCTTTAAGTGGGTCAAATATTCCTTTGGCTGCTGAAAGTAATTACGTGGATTACGATTCAACAGCCACCTGGACCCCTCGACCTGTTGTCGCCGGAGGTAACGCACAATTTCAAACTGCTTGGTTTACACGTGAGGCATCAGGAAACTCTATCATTTGGTCAGTTATCGGCCGTTCCGTGTTATCCAATGGTAATCCAAACACACCTTTTCCAATCGCCAACATGACGTTTGTGGAATCCCATGTTGGTCAATCACCAACTGGGTTTCTTTCTATCGCATATGCTGATTCAATCCAAGAATACCTGGTTGGCTTCAGTTCCTTCATGGAATCAATATGGGGATATTTATCGTTTGTACTTGTGCAAAGGGTAAACGATAATGATCAATTGTTAAACATGGACGGATCATTGCAAGATGAGCCAACGGTGGGTAGCTCGGTAGATTTTACCCTGGACGATCGGATTTCAATTGGCATTGCTGCCCACACCTCCAATCTACCTATGGCGGATTATATTATCGCTTATAGCAAACATGCTCCCAATCAACCCTCAACAGATTTTGATATATGGGGTACTCAAATGCGAATCCAGTCCGCAAGCATAAAGAATAGTTTTTTACCTTTGATCCAAAAATAATTGATTGTTGAATAGAGCTTCGCCACGCTATAGGCCAGGAATGTCTTAATCATTTCCTGGCCCTTTCTATGCTTGCCCTAAATTCAGTGTGAACATGATTGAACCGGTCTATTAAGCAGTCAAACAAGGTTTGCCAGGTCAACAAGAGTGGCTCGGTCTTGAGACACGGCCACGAGCATTAGGCAATAGATGTTTGCCAAACTACTAGATTTTTCCATCCATGAAATAATTCCTCTAGTAGGTAGGATAGATATATGTAGTGGTATGGATTGTAGCCATTTCTTATCCTCGAGGGGAAAAATTAACCATGGAACCAATGTGCATCATCGCCACAGCGACTGGTAAACAAGCTACTGAAAAACTTCAATCAATGGAAAGGAGACAACTTTATGGATGAACAAACAACATTTGCATTAGGTATGTTAATACTTGGCCTTAGTATGGGCGGAGGGCTTGTCGCAGTTGCTGGACCTGTAATGGCAATGCAATCCGCAAAACAAGTGCTCACGGCCAATGGCATAGATATTTCAAACTTGGAACCATTAAAGCTAGAAGACGACGAGAGCAAAATTTTGTTTGCCTCGAATGTAATTTACAACGTAAATCCGGCGAGCAATAACGCTCTTGTTCAGGGTGAATTCACTCTGACAAACCGGCATGTTGCATTCTGTTTTCCCGGAAATTCAACTAGGCCGAGTGGCTGTTTATCCGCGATTGTTAGTGACCTCCTTCTGTATGCGACATCTGGTATGGTTATTTTTAGTATGGAGCATAGTGACTTAAGGTCCGTCGAGCTTATTTCAGATACTGAATTTGCAATTGTGGAAACCGCTGGAGATTCTCGCCGGTTTCAATTGCCAATGCCAAAAGCCAGCGAATGGTGTGAATTGCTTGAGAAGGCGATCCAAGAAGCATCGCATGTGTAAAAGGAGATTTACCAAATGGATTTATTATTGATAATTATCGGCGGAATATTGTTATTCTATGCCAGCAGATCGAAGCTGGACGATGGTTCATTGACTCAAACAGGTAAAACGTTGCGTGTTCTTGGGATTATCCTGTTTGGTTTAGGCTTACTGTTTTTCACAATTGGCTTTGTGACAAGTTTTGCGAATGCACTATAAACAATCAGAAGAATCATAATCGGCTACGAGTTTCACAAATTAGGTGCTTTTATCGTGTAATTTGTGCATTTTGTGGTACAAATCTATTTCTAGTTAAATTTAGATAATTTTTAGTCAGGGAACCAAACATGCCAACATATTTTCAACGCTATTTGATCGTATTTTTCATTTTGTTAACCCTCTCTGCTTGTGGCAGTCCAGATGGACCAGAAGTAATTAGTGAAACAGACACACCTACTTCCCCCCCAAATTCAATCTCATCAAACAGTGCAGAAGTTATTGTACCTGATCTGGTCAAACTCGACACTGACGCAGCACAGGCCAGGGCAGAAACGATGGGTTTGACTTATCGCGCAGTTGATTCAAAGTATAGTGTTACGATAGCCCAAAAAAGCATTATTGAACAAGATCCACCGGCGGGAACTACGGTTGAAATAGGTTCGGCCGTTGAAGTCATCGTCAGTCTGGGACCCGAACCCACTAACACGCCCAGACCATCCGCCACGAGCAGCACCCCCGAACCCTCACCCAGCCCCACACCTACCGGCACGCCACCTTTAGCGGCAACCGATGCGCCGACAGAGACACCCACAGCAACCCCCACAACGGAAACGACCTCCACGGCGACCTTAACACCCACATTAGCTGCCACTGCCTTGCCCACCTTCACCCCCACGCCCATCTCCATTCCCCAATTCCGCGACACCTTCGACGGCGATTTCCAACCCGAATGGCGCAAAGAAGATGACCAATGGGCTGTTGTTAATGGGATGCTCTCCAGCTTAACAAGATCTATAATGTATGTTGGTGACGAAACTTGGTCAAACTACAAGGTTCAAGTAGATTTAGTTGATGTCTATCTACCTAAATGTGACTTAATATTGATGGCCCACGAAATCGAAAAAGAATTGCATTATGTTAACATAAGCATGGGCAATGATGAAATAAGTATTCGAAAAGATGGGGCTTTATTACCTCAAGGAGCGATTAAAAACCTTACACTTCCCTATACAGTTTCAGTCACTGCCCATGGTGACATTCTCACAGTGTTCGTTAATGATGAACAAGTATATCAAGTTACTCTACCGGACTTTTCCTATGGGTTTACAGGGCTGGCATGCGATTATGATAATGGTTTCTTAGATAACTTTATTGTGGAACCCTTGTTTATTGAATAATAAGATGAAAACGTATCCATGCCCGGATTGTGAAAAGATTCTAGGGGGACAACATAATTTTTGTCCTTACTGTGGCTATGATTTTCGTGGGCATATACCTGCATCTCAGAATGTGAATGAGATGCCTACCGTTGAGCCGGATAAACCAGATGCGGCGTCTGACCCCATCACCACGCCGCCACCACCGTCACTGCGACCACAACCACCGACAACGGGGGGCAACAATCAAAATCAACGCCCACCTAAGCGCATACGTTTCATCGATTTACGCACAATTATTGGCATTTTTGGCATCCTTGATATCCTCATCTTGATTTTGCTTGGCGCATGGTTCTTTTTATGGCCGGGCGTGTCTGAACCAGCGCCGCAGCTAGCTTGCGAGCAGCTTGTGGCCAGCGAGTTTGTGCCGCCACGCTTCGAAAGCGGTATTAAAGGTGAGCTAGATGAAGACACCCTTTTTCTGGCGGATACCGAATACCTCATTCAGGAAACCCTAAGTGTGCCGCAAAATCGACGGCTATTGATCGAACCAGGGGCAGTGATTAAGTTTGATGAGGCCGCCGTTCTGGAGGTGCATGGCGGCTTATTCGCTTGTGGCAGCCCGGAAAATCCCATCAGCTTCACTTCTGACAGTGGCAAAGCGGACAGCTGGCAGGGCATTCGCTTTTTGGACGCCGCTGACAGCTCCACCATCAGCCATGCGTTGGTCCAATTTGCCGGGCTGCGTGCCATCTCGCTTGAAAATAGTGCACCGACATTGGCTGATGTGAAGATCGTCTCCTCGGCCGGCTTTCCCATCAGCAGTGATGGTAATGAAATGCCTCACCTGCGGGGCAGCATCGAATTTGAGCGCAACGCCTTTGATGCGCTCGAAATTCGCGGTGGCAAACTGAGTGATAAACAAAATATCACCTGGCCTAATCAAGATGTAGTCTATGTTATTTCCGGCCCCATCACTGTGGGCGAAAACACGACTTTATCCATCGACACCCAAACGACCCTTAAATTTTGGCAAGGGGGCAGAGACGCAGCCGGGTTGATCATCCAAGGGCTGCTCAAAGCTGAAGAGGTACAGTTCACATCCATTTATGACAGTCGCGATGAGGTGGGTGGTCCTACCTATGTCGAAGCCCAAGACCCTGCTGCTGGTGATTGGGTAGGCATTAGCTTCCAGGAAGGCAGCAGCAAATCCTATATACGCGATTCGCTCGTACAATACGCGGGGCGCGGGCAGGCTGCCATCGCCATGCAGGCCACAGCGCCCGAACTCACAGGTGTCACGATTGCCGACAGCGCCTGGTATCCACTCAGTGTTGATGCCGATGCGTTTCCTACTTTGCAGGATTTAACCTTGTTAGATAATGATCCTGGGGATGCGCTGGAAGTACGCGGCAAATCGAGTATGAACAGCCGCAACATCCGCACCTGGCAGCGATTGGGGGGAGATGAACAAATCGTACGCATTGTGCGCGGCGACATCACCATTGAGCCGGAGACAACCCTGGTGATCGAGCCAGGTGTCATCATCAAATTTGAACCCCAAGGTCGCCTTATTGTCAAAGGCACGCTAGATGCCGTCGGTGGTAATGCGGAGGATGAGAAAATTATCTTCACATCACTGCGCGATGATGAGTATGGTGGTCAGACTGATAAAAACAGCAGCCCACAAGATGAACGTCACTGGCAAGGGGTTTATTTTGAAAATTCTGATGATAGTTCCGTTTTGCAAAATGTGATTTTGCGGTATGGTTTTGTCATTTTAGACAATGCCTCACCACGCTTGATTGATAACCTGCTACGGGACAGCGAATCGGCACCTCTATGGGCAACCCCTGATGCTGCTCCCACCTTGCAAGGCAATCAACTACAAGACAACGGGTTGAACGGTATCGCGATCGCCGGCGATAAGCTGACATCTGATCATATCTGGGCACCGCTGGCCGGAGAAAATGGGCAGTTGGTGCGCATCCTCACTGAAAACTTGACCATCACTGAAAATGCTACCTTACAAATTGGAGCCGGCACCATCATTAAAGCCGACACAAAGGGCAAAATCACTGTCAACGGCGGCCTACGCACAGCTGGTGAAGCCGGGCTACCGGTTATTTTCACATCCTTACATGATGATGGCAGCGGCGGTAATACCAACCAACAGTTACAAGAACCTCATGCAGGTGATTGGCAGGGAATAGAATTAGGCAGAGATGCAGACGCGATTATGGGAGAAACGGATGTGCGTTTTGCGCAGGATGGTCTCTTCTTGCGCGACGGTAATGCACCGCGAGGTGAAGGCATCGTGCGCTTGTTGAACGGTATAAATGCCGTGCGCTGTAACGGTGATTCTATTTTGCCGGATATGCTTGAAGCCGAGGGTAACGAGGTAAATGATTTACAATGTCCGCATCAATAGCTGCCACAACCTGTCCAAACTGCCAGCAGCATCTTGCTGCTGAGGGGATGCTCTTTTGCCCAAATTGTGGCGTCAACTTGGATGTGTGGGAGGTCACGGCCGTTTCCCAGACCCCGACCAATTACCAAACAACAGCAAATGTCATCACCCTCCACAAATCCCCTCTCTTTATCGGGCGCACCGATTCTAACGATATACCCCTCAGCCATCCAGCCGTATCCGAGCAACATGCACGGTTGGAATGGCGACCAGAAGCCGAGGCCTGGTTTGTTGTAGATGAAGGCAGCGCCAAAGGCACCTACATCAATTATCAAAAAGTGCCACAGGGTACAACAGGACAAGTTATACAGCCAGAAATAGACACGCTCTGGATCGCTCCCTATGCCTTCCGCTTAAAAACCGGTCAAGATCAAAATCAGTCATCACAAAATTTTGAAGCGGCGCATTTGCGTTTGGATGCGCGTGATTTGGTACGCACAGTCAAACACAAAAGCAAGGACAACCGTTTACAAAATCTGGCACGCCGCCTCAAAGGTCAAGGCAGCAGTGCAGGTTTGCAGATATTAAATCTGGAGCCTACACCCCTATCTTTTCGCCCTGGTGAATTCATCGCACTGGTGGGTGGCAGCGGTGCAGGCAAAACCACTCTGATGAAGGCTTTGTTGGGATTGGAAGTAGCACAAAATGGGACTGTGTTTGTGAGTGAACGGCCGTTCATCATAGACGGCCAAACGCAGCAGTTTGCAGCAATGCATTCGATTGTTGGTTATGTGCCTCAAGACGATATCGTGCATCGTCAATTAACATCATTGGAAGCGCTGGATGTCATCGCACGCTTTCGTCTAGCACCCGATCTAACCAAACAAGAGCGTCTTGATTGTATTAAGGAAACGCTCGAAATTGTCGAATTATGGCCGCATCGCGACAAACTCATCAGCCAATTAAGCGGCGGGCAGCGCAAACGGGTCAATATCGCCCTGGAATTATTGGCGGAACCACGCCTGCTTTTTTTAGATGAACCAACCTCAGGCTTAGATCCTGGCCTCGATTTAGTCATCATGGAAATTCTGCGTAAATGGGCAACCAAACCAGAGGATCCGCGCACGATTATTCTGGTGACACACGCAACCGAGAATGTCACCAATTGTAAATATGTTGCTTTCCTGGCTTCCGGCGGCTATGTTGTTTATTTCGGTCCTCCACAAAAGGCTTTAACCTATTTTGGCGTAGACCGTTTCGCAGAAATTTATCGTCAAGTCGATCAATATCAACTCCCAGAGCTATTATCTAACTCGCATGGCAAAGCCAACTCACCTGCGCCACCCGATGTAGTTGAATTAGTAACGCGGTTTCAAGGTTCAAAAGATTATTTTCAGTTTGTACAATCACGGAAGTTAGAGGATACGGCCGTTTCAAC
>JAGRDI010000011.1 GCA_020432765.1 Anaerolineales bacterium
ATCTGCAGCTAACGGTGAAGTGGTGGAATTATAGATACTGGAGTCTGGCGAATTCAAGGCATGTCAGGTTTCTGCCATGAGCAGCGTGTGAATAAATTGATCATAAAACCTGACATGTCTTCTCTGGTAAAATAGAAACGCCAGTGTTCAGTAGATATTAAGTGGTAAACATTACAGCACAATATATTGTTTCCCACTTGCCTTTGTTTAGTCGCTGAGGATATTGGCCGGGGTTTGTGCCTGGGCGTGTATTTTCGCCATTGCGTAACGGCCGATTAGGAAGAGAAATACAGTAACGGCCGTAATCGCGACCCAGGCAGTTGGTGTCATCTCAAGGCCATGCGAACCAATCAAGGTTAACATCACCGCGCTGGGAAAACGTCCCAAGAAGTTGGCGACTAAAAATTTACGTGCCGAAATACCACTTAATCCCCCGACAAAGTTCATTGCATCTGACGGGAAGACTGGCAATAAAAAAGCTAAAGTAAAAAACAAAACCCCTTTCTGATTGGCGATGCGTTCCCATTGGTCAACGGTTGCCGGTTTGACAAACTTATGCACAACCGGACGTCCCGCCCACCTTGCTAATAAATAACAGATTTGGCTGGCGGCAACGGTGAAAGTGATATTCAGTAACAGCCCCAATGGGAATCCATACACATAGCCTGCTGCAATCAAGAAGACGTGGCCGGGGATGAATGCAATGAGAACCTGCATCATTTGGGCGAGTGCCAGTACGAATGGGCCTAATAAACCGAATCCCTGCAAATAGGCACTGACAGTTTCTTGGTCACTGATGAGGTTCAGAAACATACGTATATCTGCTTGCCAATGCCAGGCGATCGCAATCAAGGCCACAATCACAAAGGCACTAAACAACCAGGTAAAAACTTTGTTGTTTGGTGAATCGGAAACGGCCGTATTTTCAACAGGCGCAGTGCCTGTTTCTGCTATTTTGTCGGGTGTCGTCACGGGCTCTGAATACTCAGTCGTTACTGTCATAAAAGAATCTCTTGCCGCATCTTTACTACTTTACACTATTTACGTGTTTTCAGCAGGAAAGTTGTTGAGCAATCATGCTGCTATATACTTTATGCTACAGGCTGTTGTTCGGTTTGGCAAGTGATGGTTAGTCTTTACTGAAAAAGGAAAGGAAAAGCAAAATCGGATACAGCTTCCACAAATCAAAAGGACGGAAGCTGTAAAAAATCGCTTATAACCAGACATGTGAATGCAAATTACGATAAGGGACTTGGCGTGCACCCGCCAGGAAAAAACGCAAAGCGCTCGGGAAACGCCGCGCCCAAGCAGACTCGGAATGGACCGCCCATTTCTCTTCCACATGCATTAAATCGCGGATTGGCCGATACCCTTTTTGGACTAAAATCCGTTTCATGCGCCGCACACCAGCGTAATAGCGGCGCGAATCCAGACGTTGTTGGCGGGCATTCCTGGAACCGCCCAACTCACGTGTACCTGCGTCCAGATAAATTTTACCCGGCAAAAATGAAGCATTTTCGACATAATTATAGATTGCACCACGTGCAAACCATAACGAGGGGCTCATGACTCCCGCAAAACCAAAAATATCTTCGCGCCGGAAAAATGCGTAGAGGCTAATTAAGCCGCCCATGGAAGACCCCATGATGCCGGTTGTCCGACGCTGGGGGAGCGTGCGAAACGAATTGTCAATTAATGGTTTTAATGTATTGGCAATAAAACCGATGTAATGGTTGCCGTCACCACCGCCATAATATGGATCGACAAAGGGACTGTATTCATTCATACGCGCAGCACCCATATTCGGAATTCCAACGATAATGGCTTCAAGCTGCTCTTCATAGGAGAGCAGCTCCATGGCTTCATCAATGCCCCACTCGCCGGCGAAACTCATGGCATGGTCAAACAAGTTTTGCCCATCTTGCATATATAAAACTGCATACCGTTTATTGCTGGTGGCATAAGATGGCGGTAGATAAACGATTATATCGCGCTCGTTGTTTAATTGTGAGCTGAACACACCACGGGCAATTTTTAGCGAGCCCACAGTATGATGGCCGTCATGGTGCGGATAAAGGTCGTGATAGTTTTGCCATTCTACTATTTGCAAATGTTTTCTCCAGTGTTTGGTAAAACGCACAACCTTATCCAAATAAATTTCGTTGGCATGTGTGTTTTCTTTAAGGAATCAGCAGCATCCCTATTAATAATTATGCCGAAAAATTGCTGCCGATCACCTGATTTTGTTTACAAGTTCCTTAGCAAGCGCGTAATTTTCCTTATTTTTGCGATAATGTCCAATGAAGATGATTAGTTTAAAAATTTGTGGGGCGTAAATCATTATGGATAAAAACCGCGATCAAAAAGAGTCGTCGCAAGAAGAAGAACGTGAAAAGCAGCTTGAACACCGCCTACGGATGCGTTTTGAATGGGAGGGATTGATTGAAGATTTAATCCAGGATGGGCAGGAACGTGGCTTATTTGACAATTTGAAGGGAAAAGGGAAACCATTAGCCTTGTCGAAAAATATTTATGAAGGTGATCAATCATTGGCCAATACGTTTCTCAAAGATAACAATTTGCGCCCGACCTGGATTAGCAGCCGCGATACAATTTTGAGCCAGATAGAAGCGCTGCGCAGCAATATTGCGCAAACATGGCAGCGGCATGAACGTGCATTTGATGTTACGCAAGATGAGACGCGACGTGGCGCTTTAATGATTAGCTGGGATGATGCTTGCCAGCGCTGGGAACACCAGATTTTGAAGTTGAATAAACAGATCGGTGATTTTAATTTGCGTAGACCGAGTGATAACCTGGAAATATTTAAATTGCGTTTTGAAGAAGAATTAAAACGAGCCAATGCACCACGTTGGTTGCGTTGATTGCTTGTAAACGTTTTTATGATGATTCCAGTTAGGGATAAACGGCCGTTAGCAACTGTGTGAAAAAGCGTGCATTTGATGTTATAATCCTGGTTGTTCATTCAAAATGTGAATAGAGGCGAACCTTAGGTTCGCCTTTCTTTGTTTATTCCACCATCATATAGGAGCGACTTGTGAACTTACATGAATATCAGGCAAAACGATTATTTGCCGAACACGGCGTACCAATTCCTGCCGGCAAGGTAGCACGCACACCCACGGAGGCGCGTGACATTGCCAGGGAATTAGGTGGCCACGTGGTTGTAAAAGCCCAGGTTCATACGGGCGGTCGTGGCAAAGCAGGAGGTGTTAAGCTGGCACATTCCGCTAATGAAGCTGAAGAAGCGGCTGCACAAATTTTGGGCATGGATATTAAAGGATTTACCGTGCACAAAGTGTTGGTTGATGAACTTGCACCTGGCATTGAACAAGAAATTTATTTGGCCGTGTTGATTGATCGTGCGCAACGTTTGCCGATGATCATGGCTTCAGCGGCAGGTGGCATGGATATTGAGCAGGTAGCTGAGGAAGCCCCAGAGAAAATTATCTTGGTACATATTAATCCAGCCTTGGGTGTACGCGGTTATCAGGCCACCTACATTGCAGATGCGATGGATTTGCCGCGTGAACTGTGGCGTGATTTTTACAAAGTTGTGTCTGGCCTTTATGCATGTTTTACTGCCAAAGATGCTTCATTGACCGAAATCAACCCCTTGGTTATTACAAGCCAGGGCAAATTATTGGCCGTGGATGGCAAAATGACAATTGATGATAATGCACTTTCCCGGCATCCAAATCTGACAGAACTGCGTGATTTGGAAGAAGAGCCACAGTCTGAACGTGAAGCGCGTGGCGCTGGTATCAATTTCATCCAGTTGGATGGCAATATTGGCTGTATGGTTAATGGAGCCGGTTTGGCAATGGCTTCAATGGACATTATCAAATTATTTGGTGGCGAACCGGCTAACTTCCTTGATATTGGCGGCGGAGCAAAGGCCAGCCAGGTGGCGACCGGTTTACGTTTGATTTTGTCTGATCCCAATGTTGAAGCCGTATTGTTTAATATTTTTGGTGGCATTACACGGGGCGATGAGGTTGCGCGTGGCATTATTGACGCCTTAAGGACGATTGATACTAATGTGCCGATGGTTGTACGTTTGGCTGGTACCAATGCAGAAGAGGGACGTGTTATTCTCGCTGATGCCGATATGGAAACGGCCGTTACCCTATCCGAAGCTGCCCAAAAGGCTGTTGCCTTAGCTGGAGGTGCCCAATGAGCATTTTAGTTGATAAAAATACACGTTTACTCGTACAAGGCATTACTGGTCGTGAAGGCAGTTTCCATACGACCCATATGATGGATTATGGTACGAATGTCGTTGCTGGTGTGACACCGGGCAAAGGTGGACAATTTTTTGAAGCCGGTGGTCAAAAAGCGCCTGTGTTTAATACGGTTAAAAAGGCTGTCGAAGAGACAGATGCCAATACCTCGATTATTTTTGTCCCATCCCGTTTTGCAATTGATGCGATTTACGAAGCAGCTGATGCGGGTCTAGAATTAATCGTTTGTCTCACCGAATATATTCCGGTTTTGGATATGATCGCGGCACGCGATTACCTGGACCAAAAGAACGTCCGTCTGGTTGGCCCTAACTGCCCCGGATTGATCACACCAGATGAAGCCAAAGTCGGCATTATTCCTGGTAATATCGTCAAGCCCGGCAATGTCGGTGTCGTTTCAAAGAGCGGCACGCTGACCTATGAAGTTGTATTTGCCTTGACAGCGCGTGGCATGGGTCAATCGACTTGTGTTGGTATTGGTGGCGATCCAATTAAAGGTATCAATTTTATTGATGTACTGGCACTGTTTGAGGCCGACCCGAATACCGAACAAGTTATTATGATTGGTGAGATTGGGGGCAATGATGAAGAGTTGGCTGCTGAGTATATTCAAACCAATATGAGTAAGCCGGTGACCGCCTTTATTGCTGGACGTACAGCGCCGCCCGGACGACGCATGGGACATGCCGGCGCGATTGTGGAAGGCAGGGCGGGTACGGCCGAAGGCAAAGTGGCTGCGTTGCGTGCCGCCGGTGTGCAAGTGGCAGAGCATCCGGATCAGATAGTTGATTTAATTAAAGCTTAGGGTTGCAGAGTTTAATGGTGGTAGGGTTTGGCTTGCAGGGTGTTTTTAATTTTTGCAACCTTGCCACCTTATAACCTTTATCCATGCGCGTAATTAGTGGAATTGCTAGAGGGCGTAAGCTCAAAAAAGTGCCGGGTGATTCGACACGGCCAATTATGGATCGGGTCAAAGAGAACCTGTTTAATATTGTGGGCGAATTTGTCTGGGATTCACGCTGGTTAGATTTATTTGCTGGTACCGGCCAGGTGGGTATCGAGGCGTTAAGTCGAGGCGCGACTGAAGTTGTGTTTGTGGATTCAGTGCGTGCGGCAGCTAAAACGATTCAGGCTAATTTAGCGCATACGGGTCTCACAAATCGGGCATTGGTTGTGCAAACGGATGCTTTTCGCTATCTTGATAGCCACGCTTTTGAGCCATTTGATTTGATTTATGTAGCGCCGCCGCAATACAAAAACATTTGGGTCGATGTAATGCGTGTGTTAGATGAACGGCCGTTTGCCTATCTAAAGCCCGATGGTTTAATTGTCGTTCAAATTGACCCCAAAGAATATATCCCCCTTGAACTAACCAACTTAATTTTAGATGATAAGCGTAAATATGGTAACACGCTGCTTTGTTTCTATGAACCGGTCGAGACTGAATAAAGGAAGCATCCACAAATAAAATAGCGATTTAAAGACGCTTCCGCAAAGCAACATTCGATCCAAGGCGCCGAGTTAATTGCAAATATTGCCTAAATTAACGCAGACAGCGAAAAGCGCGAGGGCATCTCCCTCGCGCTAAAGTCAATAACTATCTTTTTTGTGCTTTTGCCCACCCATCACGCAAAGTCACCGTACGATTAAAAACCAGATTGTCAGGTTGCGAGTCAACAGAATCCACACAAAAGTAACCCAAGCGCATAAATTGAAATACATCTCCCGCTTGTGCTTTTACCAGCGCTGGTTCAAGCTGGGCGTTTGGAACAACAGTTAACGAATCTGGGTTAAGATTACTGATGAAATCTTCCCCCTCAGCCACAGAACCTGGGTTTTCAACCTTAAATAACCGATCATACAGGCGCACTTCCGCCGGTACCGCGTGTTGTGCTGAGACCCAATGCAAAGTTCCTTTGACTTTGCGATTATCTGGTGTTTGACCGCCGCGTGATTCAGGATCATAGGTACAGTGTAGTTCGATTACCTCTCCATGTTCATCCTTGATGACCTCATTACAGGTGATGTAATAAGCCTTAAACAGGCGTACTTCACGTCCGGGGCCAAGTCGAAAATATTTTTTAGGTGGATTTTCCATGAAATCCTCGCGTTCGATATAAATCTCGCGGCTAAAGGGCACATCTCGGGTTTCGTCGTTCTCGCTATCTTGCGGATGATTTGGCACCGCAAACATTTCAACCCGATCTTCAGGATAATTGTTGATCACAACCTTGAGCGGCTCTATCACTGCCATAACGCGTGATGAATGGGCATTTAACTCATCACGCACAGCAAATTCTAATTGGCTAATGTCTATATTATTGTCAGCTTTGGAAATACCAGCATTTGCCCAAAATTTACGGATTGCTGCCGCTGGATAACCTGCTCGGCGTACACCTGCAAGCGTGGGCATACGCGGATCATCCCAGCCACGCACATATCCCTCATTTACAAGACGGCTTAGATAGCGTTTGCTGGTTATAGTATAGGTTAAATTGCCGCGTGCAAACTCGATTTGCTGTGGCTGATAAATCCCTAGCTGTTCTAAAAACCATTCATAAAGTGGCCGATGATTTTGGAATTCCAAAGAACAGAGCGAATGTGTAATACCTTCGATGGAATCTGATTGCCCGTGGGTCCAATCATACATGGGATAAATACACCATTCATTACCAGTGCGATGATGGTGAGCGTGTAAGATGCGATAAAGCACTGGATCACGCAGATTGATAATGGGGGAGGCCATATCAATTTTTGCACGCAAAACACGCGTTCCATCAGGAAATTCACCCTTTTTCATGCGTGTAAAAAGGTCCAGGTTTTCTGCAATTGAGCGCTCACGGTAAGGGCTGTTTTTGCCTGGCGTGGTCAAAGTGCCGCGGTATTCGCGAATCTCGTCCGCTGATAGGTCATCCACATATGCTTTGCCATCTTTGATCAGTTGGATAGCCCATTCGTAGAGTTGGCCAAAATAATCGGAGGCAAAGAAAAGCCGATCTTCCCAATCGACACCCAGCCATCGCATATCTTCGATGATGCCGTGGACAAATTCATCTTCTTCTTTGATGGGGTTGGTGTCGTCGAAGCGCAAGTTGAATTTGCCACCATATTGTTCGGCGATACCGTAATTGATGAGGATGGCTTTAGCGTGGCCAAGATGCAGATAACCATTGGGTTCAGGCGGAAAACGGGTATGGACACGACCCTGGTATTTGCCAGTTTCGATATCTTTGTTGATGATGGTACGGATAAAGTCATTAGGAATGGAATCCGATGTGCTTGTGTTACTCATGATATGTCTAAATTCTCCCGGGCATTTGCCTTTTGTTCAATTTACAAAGTATAGGCGATGCAGCAGGAGAGGCAAATATTGACGGTTGTCTTATTATTCCCTACAATTTAGGCGCTTCAGTAGGAAAGTCCATTGGTACAACGAGACCGAGACTCGACCCACAGATAAAATGTGGTTGAGTCGCTCCCAATAATTTGTTAATCAAGTAAAGAGGAGGATAGAAATGATCAAAAAACGCTTGTCAAAGAAAAATGATAGAGTGTTCCATACGTTTGTATTGATAATCCTGTTGGCTGCCATCGTGATGGGCACAACAATGTGTACCACAGCAGAAGCTCCTGCAGACGTTTCAGAAGAAGAACCAGCCCCCACAGAAGAAACAGCCGCCGAAAAAACGGAAGCGGAAGAAGAAACTTCCGCAGAAATGCCGACTGCAGAAGACGTAACACTTGCAATTGAGCATTTTAGTGTCATTGAAGGCACAACTTGGTCTGGTGCGCATAATCGCGCCGGTCAACGCCTCGCCGAAAAATACCCCAATGTTGATTACGTTTATCGTGAAGAAGTTGGCCCTGATGTTGCAGTCCCCTATGCCGAAGAATTAATATCTGAGGGTGCAGACATCGTGGTTGGCAATGCTGAATTTATGGGACTGCCATTACAAGATATCGCCGAAAAATATCCCGAGGTTTACTTTGGATCCATTGTTGCCAGTGATTTAACTACAGAGCGTAACTTCATCCGTCTTTTCCCGCGTCAATACCAGGCTCTCTATTTAGAAGGCTTGATCGCCGGTGCCTTAACTGAAACCGGCAATATTGGCATCGTCTCAGCTTTTCCCTCTGTGCAAGTCATCCGTCGTACAAATGGTTTTGTTCTTGGCGTACAAGATGCAGCTGAAATGCTTGGCAAAGATGTTAATATTTATGTCAAGTATGCTGGCGATTGGTTCCTGCCACCAGAAGAGCGTGGTATTGCCGAAACTTTGATTTCACAATACGACGTTGATGTTATTACCCAGCAAACCGATTCTGGATCTCCATTAGATGTAGCTCAAGAACAAGGCATCTGGTTCGTTGGTAAAGATATGGACATTGTGGGCTTTTATGGTTGGTCAGACACTGATACCGTGGCCGTTTCCTTTGACACTCGCTGGGAAGTTCTCTACGAAAAAATGATCGAAGAATTTTTAGCTGGTGAGGAAAATCCTGAAACGATTCTCTACTTAGGTATGGATGACTCAATTGTGTTAGCCGATGGTACAGAACTGCCCACAGTAGATATTATGAATGACAACAAAGTGGGTATTGAAGCCATCAGTCCCAAAGCGTTGGAACTCTTGCCCGATGAAATCGTGCAGCTTGTCGCGCAGCGCCGTGAACAAATGATCAATGGTGAATGGGATCCCTTCACCGAACACGCATTCATTAGTAATGGTACCGGCTTAGCTCTTGATGGCACACCTATACCAGATGCTGGCGTAGAAGTTAAGCCCGCCGGAGAAGTACCAACCGCTGCATGGTTGCTTTCATTATTTAACTTTGATCTTGAAGGCGTTGAGATCTTAGAGTAAAGATCTGGAGTCTGGCGAATTCTAGACATATCAGGTTTCTACCACGAGCAGCGTGTGAACAATTTGATCACAAAACCTGACATGTCTCCTCTGGTAAAATAAAAACGCTAGTGTCCAGTGAAGATGACTGTTTAGACCCTAAGGATTCGTTTACAAATAACCTTTGACAAAACGAATCTGCGAAGGTTTGCCCGTTTGCCAATGTCTGAAGTTCAAACGGGTAAACCTTAAGGGTTTGGTTTTGAAAACAATTAGGGTCTTTTGATTTGTACGTACCAAGTAAGGGTTTATTGTGCTACTGAAAGATATTAAACGTGGTGAAACGGTCTTGGCGGCAAAGGGGATCACGAAGCGGTTTCCTGGTGTTGTCGCCAATGACCGTATTGATTATGAGATCAAAGCGGGCGAGATTCACGCTGTTTTAGGCGAAAATGGTGCGGGCAAATCCACTTTGATGAAAATTCTTTTTGGGCAATATCAGCCCGATGAAGGTGACATTTATTTTATTGGTGAAAAAGTTAAATTTAAGTCCCCCCTCGATGCGATTGATCGAGGCATCGGGATGGTTCACCAGCACCGCAAATTAGTACCAGCCCATTCAGTCATAGAAAATATCATCCTCGGCCACCCCGCTGCGGGCAAAATTCTTGACCTGAAGCGCAGTTCACGTGAGATCAACGACCTGTGCGATAAATTTGGCTTTAGCATCGATCTTAAGGCGAAAGTGTGGCAGCTTTCGGAGGGCGAGAAGCAGGTTGTTGAAATCCTGAAAGCACTTTACCGTGGTGCTGAACTGCTCATTATGGATGAACCTACGGCTGCGTTAACCCCCATCGAAACTGAAAAACTATTAAATTCGATTGAGGCGATGTCTCGTGATGATCTTGCGATTGTCCCCTTTATTACCCATAAGCTGCCAATCGTCCTAAAAATTAGTGACAAAGTCACCGTTTTACGGCATGGTAAGGTGGTGTCTTGTGTAGATACATCGGATGCCACTGAAAAAAGCTTGGCGACAGAATTGGTGGGACGCGAAATTCTTTTTAATGTTGAAAGGAAAAAGGCAAAAGTAGGAGAGGTCGTCTTAGAAGTTAAGAATCTTTCAGCCATCAGCGACAAAAGTGTGCGTGCCCTTGAAGGTGTCTCATTTTCAATTCGTGCCGGTGAAATTTTTGGGGTGGCCGGTGTTTCGGGTAATGGTCAACGTGAGTTGGTTGAGTGCCTTGCCGGTTTACGCACGGTTGAAGCTGGGTTTATTTCACTTGATGGGAACGATATTACCAATGCATCTAGTTATAAACGTTGGAAGTCAGGTATGGGTTACATTCCTGCAGATCGCAATCATGTCGGTTCCATTGCTGATTTTTCATTGGTAGAAAACATCACCATGAATTATTATTTCGATGCTGATTTTTATCAAAGAGGTGTCCTTAACTATAAAAGGATAAGAGTGCTAACTGAAGAAATCATCACTGAATACAATGTCAAAACTCCTAATGCTGATGTAAAAGCTAAAAATCTCTCTGGTGGCAATTTGCAAAAAATCATCCTGGCACGTGTGCTCTCACGTAATCCCCGCCTACTGATTGTGGCTTTGCCAACACAAGGGCTTGATATTGGTGCGATTGAATTTGTACGCAATAAGCTGAATGAAGCCAAATTGAATCAGGCGGCCGTTTTACTTATATCTGAAGACCTGGATGAAATATTTTCTTTGAGTGACTGGATAGCTCCGGTGTATGAAGGTAGATTTATGGGAATCATCGCTGCTGAAGAGGCTCAAAGAGAGCGGGTAGGCGCTATGATGGCGGGTATTAACCTGCGTAAGGAGTCAATATGAAAGTTGGCTCCTATGATTTGAAGCTGGAAAAAAGAATTACGTTAACGGCGTGGCAGACGATTACGATCGCCATTGCAGCGATCCTTGTCGCTCTGTTTTTGTTTGGCTTTATTTTTATTTTTGCTGGGATCAGTCCTATCACAGCCTACCGCGAAATATTTTCATACGCTTTTTTTAATCAATTTGGACTGCCTTTAACGCTTAATCGCTTTATATTCCTGCTTTTGTGTACTTATGCATTTATTATTCCTTTTCGTGCGGGGCTTTGGAATATTGGCATGACTGGACAGCTTTATGCGGGTGCTTTGAGTGCCTTCGCGGTTTTATATGCTTTTGGGGTCAATGAATTTAATGCGACGTATCCATCTGCGATCATTCTTTTGCCACTTGTGATTTTGGGTGCCGCCCTTGGCGGAGCAGGTTTAGGCGCAATTGCAGGTTACTTGAAGGGTAAATACAACGTCAATGAGATTGTTGTAACGATGATGTTGAATTTTATTTTGTTTTGGCTGGTTTCGTTCATGATCAAGGAGGGCGGTGTTTTCATGAATGCGGGTGGTCGTGGTGAAAGTTTTGAACTGCCAGATGCATTGCAACTGCCACTGGTTGCCGGGGTTCCGCTTACGATCTTTATTGCACTTGGTATCGGGTTGTTGTTGGCGTATATGTTTGCCAAGACGCGCATTGGTTACGAGATAAGGGCATATGGGCAAAATCCAGCAGCGGCGGCTTATGCGGGCATCAGCAGCGTTCGTATTCCATTGTTGGTGTTTATTCTTGGTGGTGCTGTGGCGGGTTTAGCTGGTTATCATTATTTTGGCGCGGTGCCTGGTGTGTATAAAATTGCCAGGAATTATGGCTTTTTTGGCGATTTGGCTTTTTATGGCATTATTTGCGGCTTGATCTCGTCGGGCAATCCGATTGGTGCAATGCCGGTGGCTTTGTTGTTTGGAGGTTTATCGGTAGGCGGCCGTTTCGTGCAAGGCAAACTTGACATGAGTTTTGGCCTGGATTTTGCGTTACTGGGTGTATTAATGATCACGTTGGTCGCCTTTCAATTCTTTTATCGCTATAAGTTTGTTTGGGCGAGTAAAAATAAGGAAAACCCGCTTAGTCAGGGTGTATCATGATAAAAGAGAATAATTTACCGCAAAGACACAAGGGACATGAAGTTTTCTTTGTCCATATGGTTTGTACCTTTCGTGATCGCTTGCAGAGGAAGGCGTAAATGTGGGAGTTTGCGATTAGGAGTCTTGATGCTTCGACGATTTTCCTGGTAGCTGGGTTGGGTGAACTGTTGGGGCAGCGCTCTGGCATTATTAATGTGGGCGTTGAGGGTGTCATGCTCTTTGGTGCGACGTTGGGGTTTATCGCAGCCCAAACGACGGGTAGTTATTTGTTAGGTTTTGTGGTGGCGATTTTGATCGGCGCTTTGCTGGGGCTGTTGCACGGTTTCTTTTCCATCACGCTGGGTGGTGATCAGGTTGTGAGCGGCATGGGCATTTGGATTTTGGGTTTTGGCTTGACCACGTATATGGGTTCTGCTTACACTGGCCCGTTAGGTATGGATCGAATTCCATCTATTTTTGGACTTTCGCCCTTCTTTTATGTGGGTATTATTTTGGCAGTTTTTATTTGGTTTGTGCTGACCAGGACGAGTTTGGGTCTGCGGATTCGGTCCGTAGGTGAAAATCCAGATGTGGCTGAAGTTTCTGGTATTAGTGTGGCTAAAACACGTTATTTGTGTGTTGTGGCTGGTGGTGCTTTGATGGGGTTTGCCGGGGCGATTTATTCGTTAGATTACAATCCAGTGTGGAGCTACAATTTCTTAATGGGTTGGGGCTTTATTGCGTTGGCTTTGGTTTTCTTTTCCATGTGGAATCCGTTGATTTTGATGGGAGGCGCTTTGTTGTTTGGTACATTGTGGCAGCTTTCGCTTAATCCGCAGTTGGTGCTGCCGGGGTTTATGTCACGTTATGTATGGCGCATGGTGCCGTTTATGATTACGTTGTTGGTACTTGTATTTATGTCAACTAAATGGTTTCGGCACAGGTGGGGTGCGGCAAAGCCTGAAGCACTTGGACAACCGTATTTGAAGGATTAACAGCGGTTTCTGCTACGAACTGCACAAATCACACGAATTTTGGTTATTGTATAAACGGATTAAGGTTTGGCAGATATGAGTGAATCCGGCCAAAGTGTCTGTGCCGGAGGTATGACCGATATTGAGAATGTTTTGGATGGCGTTGGGTTTGGCGTTTACAAAATCATGCCAATGGATAGTCGCTTCGCCATTGGCGGCGGCTTTGAGGAAGGCGGCTGATAAGGTTGTGGTGCGGGTTACGGCCGTATCACAAATCAACCTAATCAATTCAACATCCGGTCTCCAAACCCACAGTCCATAGATGACGCCCATCAAAATATCGTCGCCTGTGGGCGTCAACCCACTGCCCCGTCCGGCCAAATGAAAAACGCTGTCGCGAATTTTTGATGAATCGGCCGTTTCAATTCCGGTGCATAGGTTTGTGAGATACACTTCAATTTCTGACGATAACATTTGTGGGGCGGGCAGCTTACAAAGCTGCAAAGAACGCAGTTGTTTCCAATCTGGCTGTGACTGCCAACGAGCTGCCTGACTAAAATCGACTTCAATGTTGCCAATCAACAGCTTTTGATCCCTATTATTGATAGTGATGGGCATGTGGAGATTGAAGAGATAACGATTGAAATCATCTACAACGATGGAAAATGGACCGGAGCCAATAACGGCCGTTACCAAAGACAAAACCTCATCCTGTGCATTGACCAAATTACAACTATTGTCGAATAAATGCAAAATGCGCATAGAATGACTTTTTTGCAACCATTCTTCGGCGCGTTTTGTTATAATTAAACCTTTCAATTGCAAATTACCCTATCTACAAGGAACTGTTGATGAAACCGGCTCCCTTTGAATACCTCGCTCCGACCTCATTAGATGAAGTATTACAGATGCTAAATGAACATGGCTATGATGGCAAACTGCTTGCCGGTGGCCAAAGTTTAGTGCCAGTGATGAATTTCCGTTTAGCCCAGCCAACCATTTTAATTGATTTAAACGGTGTAGACGAACTGACCTATTTGAATGTTAGTTCAGGTGGTGGTTTGTTTATTGGCGCGATGACCCGTCAGCGAATTTTAGAACATGACGCCGTGATTGCTGCCAAAGCTCCCTTGCTGCACGAAACGATGCCTTTTATTGCCCATGCGCAAATCCGCAATCGCGGCACCATCGGCGGCAGTTTGTCTCACGCGGATCCCGCTGCCGAACTGCCGGTAATTACGGTCGCTTTGGAAGCAAAATTTAAGTTACAGCGCGTAGGTCAGTCGCGTTGGGTAAATGCCGAAGATTTTTATGCCGCACTTTTTACGACGGCACTAGAACCAGAGGAGATTTTGACTGAAATCTCAATTCCATCTTTGCCAGCCAACACAGGTTGGGCATTCCAAGAATTGGCGCGCCGCCACGGCGATTATGCTCAGGTTGGTGTGGCAGCTCTAGTGACGCTCGATGCTGCAGGAAATTGTCGGGGAGCGCGGCTGGTGTATTTGAATGTTGGCGAAGTACCGATGATTGCTTCTAAAGCAACGGCCGTTTTACAAGGTGAAAAACCGACAGACAGCGTAATAGAAGCGGCTGCACATTTGGCTGCTGATGAAGAAATTGACCCAACGACTGATATGCATGCAACGGCCGTATACAAACGCCATCTCGCCTATGTTTTAGGCAAACGCACACTCAAACAAGCGGTCGAGCGTGCCCAGGAAAGAATCCAATCATGATCCCAAAACGAACAATCCAACTTACCATCAATAACCAAGAATACAACCAAGAAGTTGAGCCGCGTTTGCTTTTGAGTGATTTTTTGCGCCATGAAATCGGACTGACTGGCACACATGTTGGTTGTGAGCAAGGCGCTTGCGGCGCTTGTACAATCTTGCTCGACGGTCAGCCTGTGCGCTCATGTTTGTTATTTGCGGTCCAAGCCAATGGACACGAACTGCAAACGGTCGAAAGCCTGGGCACGCCCGATAAGCTGCATCTGTTACAAGAAGCTTTTCATGAAGCGCACGGCTTGCAATGCGGCTTTTGTACGCCTGGCATTTTGATGACGATGCTGCCATTTTTGGACGAAAACCCCAATCCAACTGATGCCGACATTCGTCTGGCGCTCTCGGGCAATTTATGCCGCTGTACTGGTTATCAGCATATTGTTGATGCAGTGAAGTTGGCGGTTATGAAAATGAATGCCTAAAATATGGCCTTGGAGAAAGAGCGTATGGCTAATCGTAGGGAAGATGCTAATCTGGCGCTTCCACAAGACCAATCAGTTCAATCAACAGCAGAGGAAAAATCACTGCCCGCGGATCTGCCGTCCGCAAATGAGACCACCGTATCTCTAGAACTGCTGCGCACACAACTGCTAACTTTGCAAAATGAACTAAGGGAGATGGGTGCCCAGATTCAAGAAAACAAGTATGCGATCGCGGCAGTCAAGAAAGATGAGGAAGCCCGTCCCTGGTGGCGAGATGCGGCGATTATCGTGGCGGTATTGGCTTTGATTTTCTCTGTAGTAACGGCCGTTTTTTCAGATATTCGTTTACAACAGGATCGGATTGCTGATGCGCGTGCGGAATTACGTGCTGTACTCCAACGCCTGGGAGAAATCCAACGTGAAACGGAGATATTGGGCGTACAGACCGTATACGATGAATTGACTAGGAACACGCTTGAAGGGGTATTGACGCAAGAATTATCATTGTTGACCAACCAGGCTTATGAGATGATAAACAATGAAGAAATTTCAGAATATGTGACCGCCAATGAATACAATCAGATCGGACAATCTTTAGCTTTGATTGGCCGTTTTGGATTAGCGGAAGAGTTATTTGTACTCGCGGCAGAAAACGCTACGAATATTACAGATGAGGTGTCCGCATTACGTTATCGTGCAAGATTAAATTATTTTTCTGGTCAACTAGAGGTAGGGCGCGAAATTTTTGAAGAAGCGCGTGCCATTGATCAAAAGTACCCTGGTGAAACATCTTATTTTCTTGATTGGACGGCTGCATACACTGAGTTAAGTTGGGCTACCATTGAAGCCCAGGTTGCACAATGTCAGGCGTCGCAGGAACATTTGCAGCGTGCGTTCCAGCTTGCTCAATCTCTCGCCCCACAGGATGAACAGCTTCTAAGTGAGACGACCGCTGCTGCAGATGAGATTGACAATCGTTGTTCTTAATGCTGTGTGGTTGAATTGGTTTGATTTATGGATACTTTGCAATTAAATATACCCGCACTTGTGCCTGATTTGCGTGCTGGGGTGTTGAATTTGTTTGATTATATTGATGCATTGGAAGCGTGGTTTGAGCAGCGTGAGCCAGAAGTTTTGGCGTTTGTACCCGAAAACGGCCGTTTCCAACGCCTACGTCACGATGCCCAAATTTTACTAGACACTTACCCCGACCCCGTAAACCGACCGCCAATATTTGGCCTCCCGATTGGTGTCAAAGATATATTTCATGTAGATGGATTTATCACACAGGCCGGCAGCCAACTGCCAGGTGACATTTTGCAAGGACCACAAGCAGACAGCGTGACCAGTTTGCGTGCAGCCGGGGCGTTGATAATGGGTAAAACTGTCACGACTGAATTCGCTTATTTTGCTCCGGGAGCGACACGCAATCCTTATAATCTGGCACATACGCCTGGCGGATCTAGCAGTGGCTCAGCGGCGGCAGTGGGCGCGGGTTTATGTCCTTTTGCTTTTGGTACACAGACAATTGGTTCTATCAATCGGCCGGCTGCTTTTTGTGGCACGGTGGGTTATAAACCCAGTTATGATCGCATCTCACGTGCTGGTGTGATTCCTCTCTCTGAATCGCTGGACCATATTGGCTTTTTTACGAATGATGTAGCCGGCGCCGCGTTGGCAGCAAGTTTGTTATGCAAAAATTGGCAGACGGGCATACAACTGAAACGCCGTCCCATTCTTGGAATTCCGACAGGACCGTATTTGGGCTGTGCGGATGCGGAAGGGTTGGCACATTTTCAAAATTCATGTGACTTGTTACGCGCAGCTGGTTTCACGATCAAATCAGTTGCTGCCCTGCCTGATTTCGAACAAATAAGGCAGCAGCATTTAGCGTTGATGGCTTATGAAACGGCCGCATTTCACGCACATTGGTTTGCTGCCTATCGTGATCTCTATCATGAAAAAACGGTTGAGTTGATCGAAAGGGGTCAGGCAGTAACGGCCGTTCAGGTCCAAGCAGCCAAAGCTGCTCAACATCAATTACGTGCAGCCTTGCAGAATTTGATGATCGAAAATGAGCTTGATGCCTGGATAACACCATCGGCCAAAGGCCCGGCACCGCTTGGGTTGAGCAGCACCGGCGATCCCATCATGAACTTGCCCTGGACTAACAGCGGTTTGCCGACCTTGACCATTCCTTCCAGTTTGAGTGCGCAGGGTTTGCCGCTGGGTTTGCAATTGGTTGGGCATTGGTCTGGAGATGAGGTCTTATTTGCGGTAGGCATGCAGGTAGAAGCGGAGGATGGCATACATGTCTGAAATAGTATTTATGAAACACGAGATTAGAGCTGGTGCCTATTACGATTCGGTTGTCTTGATGCAGTTGCAAAAATCGTTGGCGGGTTTGCCCGGTGTAGTCGATGCAGGTGTGGTGATGGCGACGCCGGCAAATTTGGATGTGCTGCTGGCTTCTGGTTTTATATTGGATGGTATCACAGCACACCCCGATGATTTGTTGATCATGGTGAAAGGGGAAAGCGAAACGGCCGTTGTCACCGCCATCACTCAAGTAGACACGCTGCTCAAACAACGTCAATCTTCGACCACACAAACCTATCGTCCGCGCAGTTTATCTGCCGCTGCTGACAGCCTGCCATCTGCCAATTGGATGTTAATTTCTGTGCCAGGTCGCTATGCAGCAGGTGTGGCTGAGGAAGCATTGGATTTAGGCAAACATGTCTTTTTGTACAGTGATAACGTAACTCTGGCCGATGAGATTAAACTCAAACAGAAAGCGCGTGAGAAGGGGCTGTTACTGATGGGGCCGGATTGCGGAACGGCCGTTATCAATGGCATCGGTCTCGGTTTTGCTAACCGCGTGCGGCGTGGCAATATCGGCGTTGTGGCTGCATCGGGAACCGGTTTGCAAGCAGTCATCGCCGGTGTCCACAACCTGGAAAGTGGCATTTCGCAAGCCTTTGGCACTGGCGGCCGTGATCTGAAGGCAGATGTGGGGGGTATTACTGCATTGCAGGGACTGGATTTTTTGGCGCATGATCCACAAACAGATGTGATAGTGCTTGTCTCGAAACCACCAGCCGCGTCCGTCGCAACGAAGTTGTTAGCTGCTGCACAAAGTTGTGGCAAGCCAGTTGTGGTTAATTTTATTGGTTATCCACCGCCGGCACGTCGTCTGGGTAATCTGTTTTTTGTGACTAATTTAGACGATGCTGCAGAAACGGCCGTTGCACTCAGCCAAAACCTACCCATTATCGACCCACCAAAGCAACCGATCTCCGGCTATCTGCGCGGTTTATTCTCTGGCGGCACTTTGGCTTATGAAGTGTTGCTGGGTTTGCAAGCCGTTTTAGCTCCCATTTACAGTAACATTCCCATTCAGCCAGAGCAAAAATTAGCCGACAGTCTCACCAGTCAGGCACATACGATCCTCGACCTGGGTGAAGATGAATTCACCCAAGGCCGCCTGCATCCTATGATGGACAATGATTTGCGGCTGCGGCGCATACGCGAAGAAACGGCCGATTCCGAAACCGGTTTATTACTTCTCGATGTTGTCTTGGGCGAGGGGGCTCATCCCGATCCGGCCGCCGAATTGGCTCCAGCAATTGCAGAAGCCAAACAAAAACGCGAGCTGGAAGTGGTCGTAATCATCTTGGGCACGGATGCCGATCCCCAAAACATAGATG
>JAGRDI010000012.1 GCA_020432765.1 Anaerolineales bacterium
ACCTGATTGATCATGCTTTTGAGCACATCTGCTTCCAATCGAATGCGATTCTCTTTTTCCGGTTCGGGCACCAGGGGAAATTCTTGCGCATCAATGCCTTTGATATTGGCATCTGTACGGCCGCAAACCACATGCACTGTTTGTGTGGTAGCGTTTAAGGTTAAATCTACCTGATCAGGTGGCAGGGCATTAACCAAATCACTGATGGTACGTGCAGGAATGGTAATCGCGCCTTCTGCCTCGACTTTGGCACCAATCCAACAGGTGATCACAATTTCAAGATTGGTAGCGGAGAGTTTGAGACGGCCGTTATCGGTAGACAATAACACATTCGCCAAAACCGGTAGCGTGGAACGTGTGCTAACTGCACGCCCGACGATGCTTAAACCTCTGGACAAATTTTCTTGTAAGCATGAAACTTTCATATTCTTTTCTCCCAATGCCATCCCTGTGAATTCGCCAACAACTTTCAATCAAAAAGTTTTGTTGTATTATCCCGCATGTATCGATAATGCTAGTATAACAGAAGATTTGATTTTTGGAAAGAATTTTGCAAAATCTAAAGTGCATAGGTTTGCGCCAACTTGGCGTACCACTTATGAATATGAGGCTGGTTTTCAGGCATCTAACCTATTGGCAATTGCAACGGCCGTTGTCGCATCTGCCAGCACAGGATATCTTCTTCCAATTACACGACAAGTAACTATAGAGCATGTCCACAGCAAATAAACGATTAATCACCCTGCACATGCAATATATGGTAAACAACAATGCTTAAAGCGACATGCACGTTTAACGACATCCCTTTACCATACATGGGCAAAAATACGGAGGCGTCACAAGCGTTCAGCGTGGCTTTGGTGATACCGTGATCTTCATGGCCCACGACCAGACAGGTCTTCTGCGAGTATATGTAGGTGTGGTAGGGAACGGCCGTGTCCGTCAACTCCACAGCCACCATTTGATAGCCGGCCGCTTTCAACTCCCCAATCGCTACTAGCGGATCATTTTCATAATGCCAGGGTACGCGCAGACTTTTGAAACGGCCGACTTTGTCAATCGTTGCATTAGGCGGACAGGGCGTAATGCCGGTCAAAACCAACTCTGTTAAGCCTGCGCCATCTGCCAAACGAAAACAAGAACCTACATTAGCCGGATATTCCACACTTTGCAGCAGTCCAACAATATCCATATCTGGCCGGTGGTTCCGTTTATAATCACGCAAAAAGCGTTTGAGCGACGTGCCAATTAACGGTTTCAATAAATCCTCACAAAATGATTGGCTCTTGCCCAACGCGACATTGTGCCGCATCAAAAATACTCAAAATTTGATCCACAGCGCGATCTTGTTCGCCATCGGCGTTAATAATACAATAATCAAACTCTTTTAGTCGCTGCAATTCTTTACGCGCAAAAGCGATGCGCATATTGACCCCTTCGTGTGTTTCAGATTTGCGCTCGATCAACCGGTTCACCAAATCTTCCTCGGTTGCTGTTCGCAAAAAGACAAATATCGCATTCGGAATCAGCTTGCGCAGCGTCGCAGCCCCCTGCACATCCACACGCATAATCACATTCTTGCCACTGGCCAGCGCATCCCGAATTTGCTGTTTGGGAACGCCTTTATAATCATTATAAACCACCGCATATTCGAGCAGTTCCTCTTCTTCAATCATACGTGCGAATTGATTGTGCGTGACAAAAAAGTAATCATAACCATCAACTTCGCCTTCGCGTGCCGGGCGCGTGGTGGCTGTCACCACAAAATAAAAGTCATCAGGGCGGCGCTCAATCGCCAAACGTGCTATCGTGTCTTTGCCCACACCGGATGGTCCCGAAATGACCATTAGTGTGGGATATACTTTGAAATCTTGAGTGGACTCGACCATATTAAAGGTTGCACCTATTCGTTACCAATTTATAATAGAATGGATTTTATCAGGAGTTAGCAGCTATGCCATTTTACGATTATCATTGTCATGCATGTGGGAAAAATGTGCGTATATTCTTAAGTTATGCTGAATATGACACGGCCGTTGCCACCTGCCCCCATTGTCAAAGCGACCAACTCAAACGGCGTTTAAGCCGCATCACCATCGCCAAATCGGAAGATGCACGCATGGACTCTTTACTTGATGACCCCTCACTTGCCAACCTGGACGAAGATGATCCGCGTGCTATGGGCAAATTTATGCGCCGCATGAGCCAAGAAACTGGCGAAGACATGGGCGAGGAGTTCAACGAAGTCGTCGAACGGCTCGAAAAAGGAGAATCGCCTGATTCTATCGAACAATCCATGCCCGACTTGGGAAATGACATAAGCTAGACAAAAAACGGCAGACTAAGGTCAGAAATATCTTCTTCTGCTTTTCATCAAAATACGAAGGTAGTCACGAGCGCTCACTAAACATCCCCATTTAGCAACCAAACTTAACTTTTGTACCAAACAACCATATTATTTAAAGCAAAATCTCACTCTTGACACAATAGAACATCCGTGCTATTCTCTTCACTAGAACATAAGTTCTGGTGTCGAATTGAACCCGATACCCTCCCAAATTAGGCATTGGTGAGACTGGACACTCATCAATGCCACTTTTTCAGAACCGCCAATAGTGGTGGCCGCGCAGTATTTAGCACTGATGATTCGTCGGCGTGGAGCTGCTCTGCGGCAACCAGTTTATTTTTAGATGAGGAGACAACATGAACAGTAACACCTATTATTCAAAAAAAACTTCAGGATTTAGCCTGGAATCATTGAATCTCAGCGAACATCGCAAGCTAGTTATTGGCGCTATCATGTTAGTGGCATTGTTGGCATTTGAATTTTTTAACTTTGACACAACCCAGTTTGCATTGCGTAGTTTGCTGGGCGATGTTGATTTTGCCGGCTTGATGTGGGCTACCATTCTGGCTGTTGCCTTCTGCGCGATTGATTTTGCCGGCCTTACACGCCTTTTTACGCCAGAACGCGGGCGTGATGAACCGCGTGAGGTGTGGTATCTGATGGGCGCGTGGCTCTTAGGTGCAACCATGAACGCAGTGATGACTTGGTGGGCTGTTTCGCTCACATTGCTGAACCAATCTTTTGGCAATGAAGTCCTGAGCCGTGAGCAGTTGCTGCGTTATGTACCCATTTTTGTCGCTGTCTTGGTGTGGTTAACACGCATTTTATTCATCGGCGCGTTGACAGTTGCTGGCGAACATCTCTTTAATCAGGGTAGCAAGGTACGGCGTTCAAAGTCAACGCCAAGCCAAAACAGTAAATCGGTACCAGCACAAACAACAACCCGAACGGCCGTTCCCAAACAAGCTGCCCCGCCGCGCCGGGCTATGCCTGCCCCCAAACGTGCCGCTGCACCCCAACAAAACAACATGCAAGCCGCACCACCGCCTCCCCCAATGGCATCATCACAACCCAGACCAGCGCCTAAAGCTAATCCCATGCCTACAACAGCACCTTCAACACGGGTTTCACGCATTCGGCAGCGCCCACCAGTTCCCAAAGGAAACAGCATGCGGCCCCCGAGCAGCATACAAGCAGGACCAAAAACTCGTCACTAATGTCAACAAAACCTAACATAGTGTAAAATAAAGTAATATATTATCTGAGGGCATGATGGCACCTTATACTGAAATTGATACCCCTATTAACGAATATTTTGATCCTTATTATGAACCGGAGGATTATTACTTCTGGGATGAGGATCCTCACAAACAAGTGCAACAACGCATGTTGTTTGTGCTGGGAGCGGTTTCGGTGTTAGTTATTGCTTTTGCCTTACTCGTTGTTCCCAAATGGGTTGGCGTTGGTGGTGGGTTGGAAACTGTACCGGCGGCAAACACAACAGACTCTGTCGCAGCCGAGCTTGTTCTGGATGAACCACAAGAGGCAAATATTGCTCCGGCCGCAAACACGGCAAGCGGTGCTATTGCGCAAGTTTTTACACCCGAAGTACGCTACTGGGAAACACAGATTTTAGGATGGGCCGAAGAATACAATCTCGATCCTGATATTATTGCTACAATTATGCAGATCGAATCGTGTGGCAACCCGAATGCGGTATCAGTAGCAGGTGCGCAAGGTCTTTTCCAAGTGATGCCTTTCCACTTCTCTGGCGGCGAACAGATGCAAGACCCGGATACGAATGCACGACGAGGCATGAATTTTTACAACGAACAATTACGCTATACAGGTGGTGATATTTATCTCTCTTTTGCTGGTTATAACGGGGGGTATGCAGCCTCAGGTGGCAATTATGCGAATTGGCCAAACGAGACTCAACGTTATCATAATTGGGCCAAGGGAATTTATGATGATGCGAAAGCAGGTCTGACCAGTAGTCCGGCATTGGAAGAATGGCTGGCGGCGGGCGGAGCACCCGGTTGTCAGATTGCGGCGAGTCGCTTGGGGTTAAATTGATAGTCGCATAGGCATTTTGAATAACTTGAATCACTGTTTTTATTACGGCCGTTTCTGAATGGAAACGGCCGTTTTTTCTTGAAAGCACAATGCTACCCCGAGCTTGACATTTTCTGGTATAATTAATGTATTGTCGCCGCTATTTACGGTGAAACAAACATTCTTTGTAGTTGAACAAAGCAGTTAAACAAAAAGGAGGTTCTTGTGTCTTTTAATCTATTTTTCCATGGTCATGCCACATTTACGTTGATCGTCAATGACAAAAGAATTGTCATTGATCCTTTCTTTGCCCCTAACAACCCTGCCGCCACTAAAACCGTTGATCAAATTCAGGCAGATTATATCTTGCAAACCCATGGACATGGCGATCATATAGGCGATACCGTCGCATTAGCACAACGCACAGGTGCATTGGTGATTGCTAATTTTGAAATTTGCAATTGGCTCAATGCGCAAGGGGTAAACAATACCCATGCCCAACATATCGGTGGTGGCTTTAATTATGATTTTGGCTACGTAAAAATGACCCCTGCCTTACATGGCTCTGGGTTGCCCGACGGCAGCTATGGCGGCATGCCAGCCGGCTTTTTGATTGATACAGGTGATAATCGTATCTATTTTGCCGGTGACACAGCACTGTTTTCTGACATGGCATTGATTGGCGTAGGTGGATTAGATTTGGCCGTTTTGCCTATTGGTGATAATTACACAATGGGACCAGCCGATTCGATTCTGGCAATCAAATATTTGAAGCCCAAAAACGTGATTCCATGTCATTACAACACATGGCCAGTCATCGAACAAGACGTTTCTGATTGGATTACCGCTGTCCGAAATGAAACAGATGCCAGACCCTTTGCAATCAGAGTTGAACAGGGATTTATCAAAAAATAACAGCCTTTTCAATCAGTAATTTCACGAAAAAAGGGTGAACAGTTAAGCATCTGTTCACCCTTTTTTCGTGAAATTCATAGCAGGTTTTCGATCTTCTTAGATTAGATTTTGTTACGATTCTCTCGATCCATCTTTTGCAACTTGTTCCATAATCTGGGTCAATGGGCCAAGCAAATCAATTGGCAGCGGGAAAATAATCGTCGTATTATTTTCAACACCAATATCTTTTAAGGTCTGCAAATACCGCAAAGTCATTGCTCCCGGTGCTTCAGCCATTAGCGTAGCCGCAGATGATAATTGTTCTGCAGCTTGAAAATCACCTTCGGCACTAATGACTTTAGCGCGGCGCTCACGTTCCGCTTCTGCTTCACGCGCCATTGCACGCACCATATTTGCTGCTAGCTCAACATCCTTGACTTCGACAATGCTAACTTTTATACCCCACGGCTCGGTGGCTTCGTCGATAATCAATTGCAAACGTGCGTTAACGGCTTCACGATCTTGTAATAGCTGATCCATTGTAGATTGACCAATTACATTGCGTAAACTCGTTTGGGCGATCTGCCAGGTTGCACGTTGATAATTTTCAACCTGGATGACGGCGTCAATCGGATTCAAAACTCGAAAATACACGACAGCGTTCACCTTGACAGTCACATTATCGGCGGTGATCGCTTCTTGCGAAGGCACATCCAGCGTAATTGTTCGCAAATCTACTTTTACCATTTTATCGACAAATGGGATGATAAGGAAAAGCCCAGGCCCTTTGGGTCCCATAACACGGCCTAAACGAAAAATCACGCCGCGTTCATATTCTTGCACGATTTTGACTGCTGCAATTAAGATGACAATGGCAAAAATGAGGACAAGTACAAAAAAAATCCCGAATTCCATATTAGTTGTTCCTTCGAAAATTTAAGCGGCATTCAGACTGAGCTTGCCGTAAGTTTTCACAGCTTTCTTTCTTGACAATATCTACGATAATTATAACCACATTATTGATAGAGCAGGAAGTAAAATGAGTACACTCGAAGCAAAGCGTTATGATCAGAGTTTGTGGCTGTTGGAGAAACTACGCTTAACCCAACTGCGTGAGCAATTGCTGGCTGACGTGTATGGAGATGTTTTAGAAATTGGGGCAGGCACCGGAGCCAATATCCCTTTTTATAATAAATCTACTACAGTTACGGCCGTTGACATCATTCCTAATCGTTTAGCTGGTGCCAAAAAGAAAATAGAAACAGGTTCAGATAACGGCCGTATCTATTTATCCGTTGCCAATGCACAAGAACTGCCTTTTGTGCGCGATAAATTTGATCATGTAATTAGTACGCTCGTTTTCTGTTCTATCCCCGAGCCGCTGCACGCATTGCTTGAAATCAAACGTGTTTTGCGACCGGACGGTCAATTATGGATGCTGGAACATGTGCGCGGCTTGACCCCTGTCACTCAAAGGCTAACAGATTGGCTGCATCCTGTCTGGTTTGCTTTGCAAGGCGAATGTCATTTGAACCGCGAAACGGCCGTTACCGTGCAGCAAGCTGGTTTTGAAATTGAAAATAGTTGTGTTTACGGCCGTGGATTTTTGCAAATGATTCAAGCCAAAATCCCGTCAACAGGATAACAAGGATAAGGAATCTTTAATAGTTACCACTTGTTTTGTCAATACAACTGAAGTGTGGCAAATTCTAGACTTGTCAGGTTTCTACCACAAGTGGCATATGAGCAAATTGAGCATAAAACCTGACAAGTCACCTCTATAAAAATAAAAAACGCCGGTGTCCAGAACACAAAATTGATACTATGAAAATGTTACTGTGGCATGAATATCAGTGCAACACCAACTAAAGCAACGGCCGTGCCCACAACCCCGCGCATACTGATACGCCTTTTATAAACCAGATATTCGAGCGGAATTAAGATGATGGGAGGCAGTGCCATTAAGGTTGAGGCAATGCCTAAGCGTGCATATTGAATGGCAATCAATGAAAACCAAATACCCAAAAACGGGCCTACAAACGAACCGGCAACCATGGCTGGAAACGCTTTGCGATTGCGCCATTGGCGTAATGTGTAGTCCACTTGATGGCGCAAGGCGGCGATGCTCCACAATATGATTAAAGCAATAAAAATGCGAATAATGGTTGCTGAGGTTGTTGAAAAACCACCTACGATGCCAAACTTCGCTGTTACCAAATTTGCCACCTGGCCTAAGGCACCTAAAAGACCAAACAAAATGCCTTTTTTAAAGTAACGTTTCTCACCTTCAGATTGATTGATCTGTTTTTCTGTCACCACCCAGGCGATACCTCCGACTGCCAACAAGACACCACTAAACTCAACGGCCGTAACCTTTTCACCAAACAAGATCAAACCAAAAAACACACTATATATCGGCACGGTTGCCATTAAAAGCATTGAAAGACGTGGCCCGATCATCACATACGCCTTAAATAGGAAGGTATCCCCCAAAACCAAACCTAGAATCGCCGAAACGGCAAACCAGAACCAGCGATAGGGTTCGGTGTTCCAAGGAAATAAAGTGCCTTCAATCAGATAATGGGCAATGAGCAAAAACAGGAATGCAAAAATAAGCCGGCTGCGATTGACAACATCAGAGCCAATCAGCCGACCACTATAACTGAAAAATATGGCGGTTAACGACCAACAGACGGCCGTTACCAAGGCAGCAAGTTCACCCCACGGCAAATTATTTTTCCAGTCGCGCCCAAATTTGGGCGTAATGTGTATTGTCGATCAATTCAATGCTGTTTTGATCGGGGTCGCGGAAGTATAGTGAATGTGTGCCCAAGGGCCAATCCTGTTCGTGTTCAATTTCCACACCATGCGCCAGCAAACGTTCGCGCCAGCTATCCATTTCCTTTGCTGGAATAGCAAACGCGACATGGCCACGGCCCCGTGCGCCATGTGCCGGAATAACACTCACACGGCGTTCAAGCGCATCAATTTCAAACAGGATTAATGTTGAGTCGGGGCTGGCCTGCAAAAAACAAGCGTCGTCAAAAACGGCCGTTGGTTTTAAATCCAGTGCCTCCACATAAAACATCATGGCTGGTTCTAACTTTTGTACATATAAAACTGCTTCAGCAACGCCTGTAATAGCTGCCATTTCAGACTCCTTTTATACAAATGTCTGGTTTTGTTCTTCCAGATAAATTTTACTGGCTTTACCAGCACGCACACGTAAACAATGGCACACACGTTTACGCAGTGATTTGTTTAACAATTTAATAGCTTTTTGGGGAGGTAAAAGTCGATATTCACTCAATTCATCTGCGGGCAATTGAATTGTGGCAATCTCAATTGGGGAAAGTGTGCCACCGTCAAAAATAAATTGTACCCTTTCAGTTTTACTATCTGTTTCGCCAGAATAGTCTACACACAGTAAACGGCCCGGCGAACAATGCAAACCTAATTCTTCAGCAACTTCGCGTATAACGGCCGTTCTGGGTGATTCATTGGCCTCCACACAACCACCGGGAATTTCCCATGGCTTTTTATAGGTGGGGTTGACAACTAGCAGGTTCCCATCTGCATCAAAAAACAAGCAGCCTGCTGATATGCGCTTTTTCGGCAACGATTGTTGAAATGCTTTGCGATCCCATTCGGTCATAGCTTTAATCCCTGACATTCTTCTCCATGATCTCCCAGCGAAAGCGATCGCGAATTTGCCGAATATGAGCGGGGGTTGTGCGACAGCAGCCGCCAATCAAACCAGCACCTAACCTGCGCCATTCACGGCTGAATGTGCCGAATTCTGCTGGTACTGATTCACCTGTCCATGCTTGATTTTTGCCATCATAAATTTCGCCTGAATTAGGATACACAATGATTGGTTTGCGTGTGGCTCGTTGCACCTGGCGGATTAATTCAGGAATAAATCGTGGTGCTGTACAATTAATGCCGATCGCTGCCACCTGTGGATAGGCATCTAAAAATGCAGCACAATGGGCAATGGGCGTGCCATCACTGATGTGGTAACCATCTCGACAGGCAAAACTGAACCATGCATACCGATCTGGTGTGGTGTGCAGCATTTGTGCTAGAGCGTGCGCCTCCTCGAAATTTGGAATCGTTTCACAAGCAAAAAGGTCAACGGCCGTCGAATCCAAAATCTGCCACCGCTCCTGGTGAAAATCCAACAAACCACCTTCATCCAAATCATAAACGCCGGTATATTCAGAGCCATCAGCCTTGTATGCTGCATAGGGGCCAATGCTGGCGGCAACTAACGGCCGTAGTCGTCCATCTTTGTTTGTGACTTGTTGCCAATAATCATCCCGAGCAAGTAGAGCCAATTGGGATGAGCGTTGAAGTAACTGAACGGCCGTTTCGACATCGAGGCCAACTGCAACAAAACCAGGAATCGTCGCCTGATAACTGGCCGAAATGATGCAATCAGCACCAGCCCATAAATAATCGCTGTGTACCTGGCGAATTAAATCAGGTTCATCATGTAACAAACGTGCTGACCATAAACCACCACTGAGATCACAGCCACGAAATTCCAATTGAGTAGCCAATCCGCCATCCAAAACCAGGACACCATAGCGTTCAAGAAAAAGTTGAATGGGATCCATAAGGTTGATTACCCGTTCGCAAAAACTTGAGACGGTCGTTTTGGAAACAAAATAGCCAACAATACCTTAGCCTCAGCATTATTTACCTGACAATCCGCAAATGCATACATCAATTCAGCCAAGCTGCGATACCCAAACAACAATTGCAAAAAGGATAAATCGGGAAAAAGTGCGTCACCGTCTTCAAATTCCTGCGGCTCAAAAGAATCTACATCTACTAAACGCCCCTGCTCAAATTTTAATGCCATTGTCGCTTTGAAGAAATTTAAGCGCAGCGTGCCACTGTGTCCAGCCATCACACTAACAGCCAAACGACGTTCTAAAGACGGCGCAATATGCTGGATAAAAACGGGCAAGTCAGGCACGCGCATGTACCAGGCATATGGTTTGCGACTTTTTTCTAGTTGGGGATCAAGCGCTTTAAAAACAGGGTGATCCGTTTTCAAACCGAAACTAATATGGCTGATCGGCTTCTTGCGTCCTTTATTTAATTCATCAGCCTGACGTTTGAGTTCGCGTGATAGAAATAGGCAAACGTCCCGCCAGGAATGCCCAGGTAAAACACCTAATTCGCGTACTGTAAAAGCTGTGCCCCAAACCCGATAATCGACATAGGCAACGGCCGTTCCGTCCAAAGTCTCGATAATTTGGGTGTTCATGGCATAAACCGAATCGCGTCGCGCCCCAGCAAGACCAAACTGCCAAATTTGTTCATCACGGACACAACTGACCAAACTATCATCTACAAAATAATCGTAGAGCTTCATTAAACGGGAGATGTCGGCAACCACTGCAGGGCGCATTCGATAATTTTCTATGCCAGGCACGGTATCATTGCCGGGCCTCGACCAAAAGAATTCGCGACCACCACCCAAGTCGAGCGCCATTTCATATCCAAACATGCGATAATACCAGGCAATGCCGGTAATCGCCTGCACCATATCGCCCTGTTGCGCACAGTACGTATGGAAAACATCCATTTGTACCCTAACCAGGCCGCGCCGCCGATAAGCCGGGTCTGTACCGATGAGCTCCGGTCTTCCCACTGAGAACGGGATGCCATCATATCGCCATATTTGGGGGATTCCTACGAGTGATGATACGATTTTGTTTGCATTTAATGTATCTATGACGACCGTAAAATCATGGGGTTGGACAATGGGATGATTCCCGCTCATCAAATCTCGCGTCCAACTACCGAGCCATTCTTCGAGTTCTTCTGGATCATCACTGTGAATCTTGATATTGAACGCTGCCAAGGCGTCGGTATCAGCAGTGTCTGCCCGACGCAATAGCAACCCATCTCCTAAGTCACGAAATAGTTCAGACATTGTCTTTTCTCGCTAAAAACAAACTGTGACCGCCATCCCCCTCAGGGATAAAGCGTACCCAAATGATCTCAAAGCCTAAATCAGTCAACCACTGCTGATATGTATTTTCATCAGCATGGCTCCAATACATTTCAGCGCCTAACCAATCTCGCTCTGTACCTGTCCAGGCAGAATGACCTGTACTCATGAGCAAATAGCCATCCGGTTGCAACCAGCGTACCATATTGGCTAATAGAGTTGGCTGCTCTGCCAAGGGCACATGAATGATGGCATAAAAGGAGACTATTGCGGCAAATGATTCATCTGGAAAATCAATTGCGGTCATATCAGCACACAGGAAACGGCCATTTGGCACTAATGCCTGGGCGCGTTCAATCTGCACGGGTGAGATATCGACACCGGTAACTTGAAACTGTTCGGCAAGAATTTGGGCTTCAGGCACGCCACAACCACAACCGAGGTCAAGAACGGCCGTTCCCGGCTCCAGCAGTGGCGTCAATTCTGCCAACCAACCAGCATAATCTGATTCCATGCCTGTACCCTCATCTGTACGGTACGCATATGAAATTTTGTCATATCCTTGCTCTACAATCTTTTTTGGATCCATGTGCTAGTTATATCAAGATAACAACTCCGGGCAAATAAGTTTTTGTGCAGAGAGGCAGCAGTGTGATGGAGCAAAAGTTTAAGATGAGCCGTTCCTATCAAAATATTTCAGACAACTTTCAACTCGGGTAAAAAGTTAATACAATCCGATCTGTGTTTATTTTGTTATCAATTCGACAATCATTGGTTATCCTCATACTTTTGCTGTTTTTGAGCGGGTGTGCAGACTCTGCGCCAACACCAGTTGTGATGGTGACAACGGCCGTTTCGCCTACACAAACCCCAACACCAACGCATACACCCTCACCTACCTCAACGCCTACACCAACCGTCACACCATCGCCAACATCAACACCATCACCTACGCCAACACCTACCGTAACAGCCGTCCCATTAACCATCTCTGGTAATCCGCGATTAGCCCAACTAAGTGACCCGATGCCGGACGGCCGTTACCCTTGTGGTGCCGTTGATCTTTTTGATTTTCCGATTGATCCGCCACACGCAGCCAGAGTCAGTCGCGGCGGTGGCGATTTTGGCGTTTTTCGCCAGCGTTATGATAAATATCATGCTGGTGAAGATTGGGGAGGTATCAGTAATGCTTCCAATCTGGGCACACCTGTCTACAGCATCGGCCACGGCTTAGTAACCTATGCCGAACCATTGGGTTGGGGGCGTGATCAAGGCGTGGTCATTGTGCAGCATACCTTCAAGGACAATTCAACTATCTTATCTTTTTATGGGCATTTAGACCCCGACAGCGTTACCCTTTATCCGGGCGAATGTGTCACACGCGGCCAGCAAGTTGGTGAAATTGGCCAACCACGCACCGTACCTCATCTCCATTTTGAAATGCGCACCCAATCACCCTACACACCACTGACTGGATATTGGGCTACTGACCCAACTGAAGTCGGCTGGATATGGCCTTCACAAGCCATCTGGGAGCAGCGCATTGCTTCTGCACCGGGCGTTTTATGGACACGGCCGTTTCATGCCACCAACACACAATTTGTTGGGAATTTTGATGACGAAAGTTTTATCCTATTGGAAGATCAGCAGTTATTGAGGATGAATTGGAGCAACGGCCGTAGTCAATCCTTGCAATTTGATATCGAAGAAGTCAACACGGCTCTGAGTGATAGTCAAAAGAATCAGCTTTACATTATTGATGGATCAGGGCTATTATCAGCCTATAAAATTCCAGACTCTGATGAATTTACAGATACAGTCCCTATTAACTTAGAGTTATTGTGGCAAATCGAAATCGATCACCGTAGAGTTACCCAACTGAAGCCATTACCTGAAGGTGGTCTAATCTTGGTTTCGCGAACCAAAATGATTGCGCTGGATAGTACCGGTGAACAGCTATGGCAGCATGAATTAACGCAACGGCCGTTTGAATGGTTAATCACCCCCGAAGCTATTTATTTTTCGATTGTGGGCAATGGACAAGGCGTATGGCGTATCCAAAATGCAAACCCTCCCCACATCATCAGCTCAGTCGGCGGTCATTTAACCCAAAGCGGTGAACATATCTGGATATATTCTGGCGGTGGCCTTTATTGGGTGAACCCAAACATAGAACATTCAGAAACAGAATTGTTATTTGAACTGCCCGGCAAATCATTACAATGGGGCGATATGACACCATTACCCGCTGGTGGGGTGTTATTGGCACATCCTGACTCAACCATCAGCCGTCTCATAACGGTATCACCACGAGGGGAAATCCAACAGCAAGCCGCTTACCCCGAAGCTGCCGAAGGCAAGCAAAGACTTATTACACTCGGCGAACATATTTATCTGGTCTCAGAGCAAAGCGTCCAAAATTCAACAAATATTGTCATCTTCAAGCTCGACTTGCCAGCATCAAAATTACAACGTGTTTTTTCCGGAGGGACGCGCACGCCCATTTCAACTGACACCTGGCTAAGCGCATTTGAAGATTCCCTACTCTTACTCAACATCGGTGGTGGAACACTTTTCAATTTAAATCCGACCATCGCAAGTGAGGTCACATTACAATTGATCGAGTAAGAATCGCTTCCTAACCACAATCTATAAGACAAAGATAGGAAATCGTTTGGGATGCTTGACTTTACCCTCCGAAAGATGCAAAATTCATTCAGAAATCGTAACATAAACTTTCGAGTTTAATATTAAGGAAAATAGTATGTTAGCGTTTATCATCTCCTACTGGTTCATTACTCTACCCACTGTTATTACGGGTGCTTATTTATTTAAAGCCTGGAAAAAAGCCGCTGAGGAAAAAGAGAAACAAACCAGGAAAGAGCGGGTGCGTGTTCGGAGCCGGCGCCCACAAAATGAGCAATACCCACATCAATAGTATTCAATATTGAATAAGGAATTTTAGAACATGTTTTTTGATCCAATGTGGCTGCTATTTGCCTTGCCGGGCTTGCTACTGGGTCTTGTTGCACAGGTACGTGTAAAAGGTGCCTTCAAAAAGTATTCAAAGGTCCGTACTTCACGCAATCTAACTGGACAACAGGTCGCTCGTGCCTTGCTAGATGATCAAGGGTTATATGACGTTCACATCGAACGTGTCCCGGGCAATTTGAGTGATCATTATGATCCCCGCAGCAAAGTTTTACGCCTGAGTGAAGGTGTATATGACCAACCCAGTGTTGCGGCAGCAGGCATTGCCGCCCACGAGATGGGACATGCTTTACAGGACGCCGCCGGTTATAGTCCTTTAAGGCTACGAAGTGCATTGGTTCCTGCCACCCAATTCACCAGCAGACTCGCTCCGATGATATTCTTTGGCGGGTTTATGTTGATGGTTTTTTTGGGGTCTGGGATAGGGTATTACATCGCGCTTTTAGGAATTGCCCTTTTTGTTGTGGCCGTATTTTTTACCCTGGTCACGCTGCCGGTCGAATTCAACGCCAGTAAACGTGCGAAGCAGTTATTGGTCAGCAGCGGTTTATTGTTTAATGATGAGCTAGAAGGCGTGAATAAAGTTTTGGATGCTGCTGCTTGGACGTATGTAGCAGCAGCCGTTGCTGCTATTGGACAACTGCTTTACTACGTTATGATCTTAAACCGTCGCCGTTAACAATCCCGCAAGATTAAAGTAAAAGCTATCAAAGCCCCGTTTGAGACGTTTTCAGACAGGGCTTTTTTGATCTGCATACGACAGTCACTAATGTTATGCGGGATAAAATTGCGCTGCGGTCAGGAGATTGGCCGCGAGCGCTTCACTCACACTTGTTTGTCTTGCACTTAGACCCTGTTCCACGATGTCTCGAGTGTCGTTATAGTCGGCACTATCCAAGAATGTTTAAACTGCTTGCAACCAGATCGAACCATATGGTTCCAATTGGACATCATGCCAGCCGTCAACAGATTTGCCAGTGATGTGGTCAATTAATCGGCCGTCGAAACGCAGTTCTTGTAAACGATAAGCCGGGATAGTCTGCGCATGCTCACTAAAATTACCTAGAATGAGCAAACGCCCTCGCGGGCTTTCGCGCAGCAAGCCGAATACGGCTTCGTTGTAGGACCAGACCGGATAAGCTCCAGCTTCAGCGTGGAGGGCAGCAGTTTGTTTGCGTGCCTGGATGAGCTTTTTTAGGTTTTGGAATATACGGCCGTTGACGCCCAACCAATCGTCTCTCTTCTGTGCCAAATCCCAATCCATCCATGGACGATGCAGCCAACGGCTGTCCTGTGCCAAATCCGGATCATCCAGATAACTTACATCATTCAACATGCCAATTTCATCACCCATGTACAACAAAGGGATGCCCCCAAATGTCAGAATCATACTGTGGATCAGCAAAATACGACGCACAGCCAGGTCTAGTGCCGCATAATCGCCGGCCTCTAGGGCGGCTTCGAGGCCTGCCAATGAGGCGCATGATCCGCTAATGCGCCGGTCGTTGGTTTTGGGATTAAATTGAAATGTGGCCCCGCGTGCAAAACTATTGGGGAAACGGCCGTTGTAAAAATCACTCAAAAAAGTGCGGTGTAAATACCCATTCAATCCCACAGCAGCGGCATCTTCTTCAGTCACTGCCCAGCCAATGTCGTCATGACAACGCACATACGTTAACCAAGACGTACGTGATGGAATCGCTGGCATTTGTTGCAGCGCGTGGGTCATCAAAGCCACTCTTCGTTCCGCCAAACTGCTCCACAACATCACCATAAACACATTGTGATAAGCAACCTCGCATTCCTTGTTTGTGGCTTCACCTAACCCTAAATAAGGCACAAGCTGTGGTGGTGGCACAATCGCTTCGGCTTTGAGCAGTAAACCAGGCGCAGCGATGCGGCTGAGCGCACGGAATGCTTGCAAAATAGCATGCGCTTCCGGCTGATTTTCACAATCCGTTCCCAAACGCTTCCACATAAAAGCAACCGCATCCAACCGTAATACTTCCACACCTTGATTCGCCAGAAACAGCATTGTAGCCAGTATTTCACCAAAAACAGCCGGGTTGGCATAATTAAGATCCCACTGAAACTCATTGAAGGTTGTCCACACCCATTTGTCAATGGCTTCATAATAAGTAAAACTGCCGGATTTGAACTCTGGGAAGACTTCACGTACGGTGTTTTCATACTGGTCGGGCAGTGTACGATCGGGAAACATCAGGTAATAATTCTGGTATGTTTTATCGCCAGCCATAGCTTTTTGTGCCCAGGCATGTTCCTTGGCAGTGTGATTACAGACCAGATCGATACATAAGCTGATATCCTCAGCACGTAATTGGGCTGCCAGATTAGACAAGTCAGTCATCGTGCCCAAATCATGGCGTACGGCACGATAATCCATGACAGCGTAACCACCATCATTCGCGCCAGGACGCGGTTTGAGCAAAGGCATGAGATGTAAATAGGTGATACCCAATTCTTTAAGATAATCAATTTTGGCAGCAACCCCTTTGAGGCTGCCGGCAAAACGATCTGAGTAACAAACATACCCCATCATCGTTGACTGCTGGAACCAATCTGGTTCGGTAATACGTTTTAAGTCGTGCAGGCGCAATTCGACTGGACGCACGGCATAGGCATCAGCAGCAATATTCAGAAAATGAGTCAGCCAGGTATCGAAATCTTCGCGTTGGCCATAGAGTTGGCGCAACGGCCGTTCTATATCTGGCATGTGTTGAGTAAGGCGCAAAGTAAAAATTTGCTGCTCAAACGGTTCCAAGCGGCTCAATGGCCCAGTCAATAATTGATCAAACAGTTCATCCATGCGTTATGAGTTACTCCAGTATAAACCAATGGGCAGCAAAAGGAGCCAGTTGATTGTTTATTATGGTTTGTTTTAAGAGATCAAACGCTTTCGGGGAAACGCCCGTTGGTAATGGCTGCACTTGATCGGTCAAATTAAAAACGCATAATATGGCTTGTTCTTCAGATTTGCGCGTAAAAATCAGAATAGCTTTATTCTTCTTAGCATCATTTCCAACATCCACAAATTCAAACGCACCATGTCGCAAAGCAGATTGGTGTTGACGAGTCTTAAGCAAAAAACGAGTGAGGTTGAGATAAGAATCAGGATTGTTTTCCTGTGCAGCCACATTCACCTGTTGGTAGCCAAATAGTTCATCGTCGATCACCGGATAATATGTCTTGACGGCCGTAGAAAAACCAGCATTTTTTGTGTCGTTCCACTGCATTGGCGTGCGGCAGCCGTGGCGATCTGGCAGCCAAATATTGTCACCCATACCAATTTCATCGCCATAATAAATGATTGGCGTGCCGGGCAAAGAAAGGAACATCGCATTCAAGCAAAACCATTTACGTTTGTCATTATCCAACAACGCAGCCAAACGCCGCCGAATCCCCAAATTCTGGCGCATTCGCGGCTCAGGCGCATATTGCTCCCACATCCATTGCCGCACTTCTGGTGCAACCATCTCTAATGTCAACTCATCATGGTTACGCAAAAAAGTCATCCAATTTGTGCCGGGTGGAATCGGTGGTGTATCATTCAAAATGTCAATAATCGGTGTTTTGTCGCCCGCTTTTAACGCCTGATACAAACGCGGCATGATCGGGAAATGAAAGCAAACGTGGAATTCGTCACCATCGCCAAAATAAGGTAAAAGATCGTGCGGCCATTGGTTGGCCTCAGCTATTAACACAGCATCAGGATAATTTTCATCCATAAAACGACGCACTTGTTTCAATATTTCATGCGTTTCGGGCAAATTTTCGCAGTTGGTGCCCTCGCGCTCAATCAGATAAGGCACAGCATCGGCACGGAAACCATCTATACCTAAATCCATCCAGAATCGAATAACAGCAAAGATTTCGGCGATCACAGCTGGATTGTCATAATTCAAGTCCGGCTGGCTACTATAAAAACGGTGCCAAAAATATTGCCCCGCTACTTCATCATAGGTCCAATTTGAGGTTTCATCATCCAAAAAAATAATGCGTGTATCTGCATATTCGGTACCCGTGTTGCTCCAGACGAAGTAATCACGATAGGGTGAGTTTTTATTTTGGCGCGCAGCCTGGAACCAGGGGTGCTGGTCGGAAATGTGGTTCATAACTAAATCAGTAACCACTCTCAAGCCCCGTTCGTGGGCAGCGTCGACAAAGGCTTTGAAATCTTCGAGGGTACCGTAGTTGGGATGAACGGCCGTATAATCCGCAATATCATAACCATCATCCTTCAGCGGCGAGGCATAATGTGGCATAATCCAAATGCAATCGACACCCAGCGATTTAATATGATCTAGTTTCTCAATTGCCCCAAGGAAATCTCCGTTGCCATCCCCACTGCTGTCCCGAAAAGCACGGACATATAACTCATAAAAAACAGCTTCTTGATACCATCTTGCTGCCATCAAAAATCCCTCTCAAAAGAAAATAAGCACGCCCAGAAACGGCCGTGCTCATTGATAATCACCACTAATCCTTATCCAACTACCCCTCTAACCAAATGCAGAGTATGCTAAGGATTCGTTTACAAATAACCTTTGACAAAAACGAATCCGCCAAGATATTACCCTTTGACAGAGCCAGCCATCATACCGCGTACAAAGAAACGTTGTAAAGCAAAGAAGACAATCAGTGGCAAAATCATGGAAACAAATGCACCAGCCGTCAACAAATGCCAATCACTACCGCGCGAACCCACTATGTCAGCCAAGCGCATCGTCACTACCTTGGATTCCGGATTACCACCCAAGAATATCAACGCGACCAGGTAATCATTCCAAACCCACAAGAATTGGAAAATAGCAAACGAGGCCAACGCCGGTACTGAAAGCGGCAGTACTAACCTGATAAAAACCGTAAAATGGGACGCGCCATCAATGAAGGCTGATTCCATCATCTCTCTGGGTAACGTAACAATATAGTTATAAAGTAAATACACAGCCAAGGCCAGACCGAAGCCTGTATGCGCCAGCCACATCCCAAGGAAGGTCCCATTCAAATTCAGTGTATTATAATCACGTAAAATCGGAACCAACGCAATTTGTAACGGTACTACCAACAACGCAATAACCAGGATGAAAAACAGTCGTCGACCAGGAAAATTCATCCAAGCAAATCCATAGGCTGCAAATGCCGCAATCAGAATCGGGATCACAGTCGCCGGAATTGCCACAGCCAAGCTGTTCAAAAACGCCGCCGACATATCATCACCAGGAATTACCTCTACAGTGCCATCTGTATTGGTGTACTCATAATCCTTACCTGAAAGCACTTGTTCATAATTGCTAAGTGTAAAGTCCCAAGTAACCGTCCACACCTCTTCCTGAACTTCGATCCGTCCTAAGCGCTTGTTACCAACCCAGGTTATTTGTTTACCATCTGGTGTTGATATGCCTTCACGCAGCTCATCAAATGTGCCTTCTGCCCCCTCAACCAACATCACAGCGTTAGGATCTAAACCCAACTCATTAGGATCCAACACCGCTACGGTCTGCCATTCACGATGCGGGAAGACATCCCACCAACCAGACGTTTGGATGTCCAAACGTGTCCGGAAAGAAGAAACAAACAGCCCAAATGTAGGAATAGTCCACAGCAGAACCAGGATTAGCAAAGCCAGATTAAGTAATATACTATTTATTCTTCGTTGTCTTTTTGCGCCGCCCATTTTAGAATGCCTCCTGTTCTCTGAACTGTTTCAGATTGTAAATCATCACCGGAATAACCGCGACCAACAAAATGATGGCAATGGCCGAGCCATATCCCGAATTACGAGCCACAAACGATTGTCGGAAAAACTGTGTTGCGATTACCTCCGTACTAAATTGGCCACCAGTCATCACCCACACGACGTCAAATATCTTCAACGTGAAAATAACAATCGTTGTCCAAACTGTAATCAGGGTACCGCGAATGTAAGGGATCATAATCCGGAAAAACACCTGCAATTCAGTTGCTCCATCTACACGTGCAGCTTCGAGTAATTCGCTGGGAATCCCTTTTAAAGCCGCCGAGAACAATACCATTGCAAACCCAACTTGCAACCATATCACGATAACAATCAAAAAGAGATTGTTCCACGGTATGATAGACGTCCAGGCATACCACGCCTTCGGAGAACCCCCTAAAGCCACAACTATCGCATTGAGCAACCCAATTTGAGGCAGGTTTTCGGGCCTTACCTCATAAATAAAATTCCAAATAACCCCAGCGCCAACAAAAGAAATAGCCATTGGCAAAAATATTAATGACTTTGCGACCTTCTCCCAACGGCTGCGATCCGCCAAAACCGCAACCAATAAACCAAAAGCGACTGAAAAGGTGCTGCCAAAAACAATCCACATGATGTTATTTCGGAAAGCTTCGCGCATCAAACGTTCAGTGAATATCGCCGCATAATTAGCCAGACCAACAAATTGCTCTCCATTGCGATCATATAAACTCAAATTAAATGTACGCACGGTTGGCAATGCTAAATACCAAATTAGAATGGCTAAGGCCGGCCCAACGAATACAAATGGCTGTAAGCGCGCAGTCCACTCATCAGGTAAACGCTCAACTAAACCATTAAATATCCAGAAAAGCACGGCAACACCACCTACGCCCCACACAATAGCCACAATGGCAATCATCCACTTTGGAGCCGCACTATCGCGCAAAAAGATAAAACCAGCATATAACACGGCGAAAGCAATCAAAGGAATGATCACCACCAAAAATATGCGGCCAAGTAACGCTACTATCCGAGTTCCAACCCCTACTTGCTGTTCAGGCATGTTTACATTCGCCATGATTCCACTCCTGTGAAAAAAGTCTGGCAAACCCTCGCTGGTTTGCAAACCTTACGGGCTTGCCAGACTTTAACTTTAACAATTATTGAGGCCAGGCGGCATCAATTTCTGGTA
>JAGRDI010000172.1 GCA_020432765.1 Anaerolineales bacterium
GCGCTGGCCGATTTATCCCCGTCAACCAGTGAACAGATTGCCAGGACTGCCAATTTGGATGAACGATATGTCCGCGAGTGGTTGGGAACAATGGCTACAGGACGCATTGTCGAGCATGACCCGATTAATGAGACTTATTTCCTGCCGGCCGAGCATGCAATGTGGCTCACGCGGGAAGCCGGGCCAGATAACATGGCTGCCTTTATGATGTTTATTCCCCTGTTGGCAGGAGTTGAGCAAGAGATTATTGAATGCTTTCACAACGGAGGTGGGGTGCCTTACACCGCCTATCCCCGGTTCCAGCGTGTGATGGCTGAGGACAGCGGCCAGGTACACGATACACTACTCATTGATACGATCTTACCGCTTGTGCCCGGATTGGTAGAACGCTTGCAGAGTGGCATCCGTGTTGCCGACGTCGGCTGCGGCCGTGGTCATGCCATCAACCTGATGGCGCGATCTTTTCCAAACAGCCGTTTTACCGGTTTTGATTTTTCTGCTGAAGGTATCGCCGCCGGTCAGGCAGAAGCTGAAGGACTAAACCTGTCCAACGCTCATTTTGAACTGCGAGATGCGGCCACATTGGATATGTCGCAGCAGTATGATTTCATTACGGCCTTTGATGCCATTCATGACCAGGCGCAGCCGGCCCGAGTACTGCTTAATATCGCTAATGCTCTAAAGCCGGAGGGCACATTTTTGATGGTTGATATTGCTGCCTCCAGCAGTGTTAGCGAGAACCTTGACCATATGGTGGGACCATTTTTGTACACAGTTTCCACCATGCACTGTATGACCGTTTCCCTGGCACTGGATGGCGAAGGATTGGGTACAGTCTGGGGTGAACAAAAGGCACTGCAAATGCTTGCTGATGCCGGGTTCAATAATGTTGAGGTTAAACATATTGAGTCCGATCCCTTCAACAACTACTACATTTCTAGCAAACGATAAGGCAAGACAGATTGCCCTGATGATGCCGTCACAGGAAGTATTATATGACAGAAAAAGTGCGCATTGGTCTTATTGGTACAAGCTGGTGGGCCGAGAACTTCTACCTGTCTAATCTTCAAGGGTATGAAGGTGTAGAGCTTGCAGCTATTTGTGGTCGTAACCAGGCACGCGCTGCAGAGTTGGCCAATAAATATGGTCTAGCTCGTGTCTACACTGATTATCAAGAGTTACTGGCAAACCGGGAACTGGATGCTGCTATTGTTGTCACCCCAGAAGATTTACACTATCCAATGGTGATGGCAGCATTAGATGCAGGTCTGCATGTAATCTGTGAAAAACCAATGGCTTACACAGCGGCAGAAGCGCATGAAATGTTGCTGAAAGCAGAAGAAGCTGGCGTGAAGCACATGGTGATGTTTACCAACCGTTGGCTGCCCCATTATCAGGCTATTAACCGCTTGTTAGAAGATGGTTTCATCGGCCAACCTTATCATGCCTATCTCCATTGGCCGACGGGATGGGGTCGTTATCCCGAAGAAAAATATTATTGGCATTATGATCCCCGGCGTGCTCATGGCGTTCTGAGTGAATTGGGAGCGCATATCATTGACTTGGCCCGCTGGTATTTTGGGGAGATTGCGGCTGTCAATGCCAATTTAACTTCTTTTGGCCGGCGGTTTGCCCCTGATGGCAGCATTATGACTGCTGCTAACGACTCAGCCTTTATGATTCTGGATTTTGCCAATGGAGCACATGCCAGCCTGCATACAAGCAGCGTCAACCTCGTTGGCACCGGACTGAAACATACCGGGCAAATTACAATCCTGCATGGCCTGGACGGTACTTTAGAAACGTGTGGCGATCCCTGGTCAAATC
>JAGRDI010000173.1 GCA_020432765.1 Anaerolineales bacterium
CAAATTCGTTTACATTCCACTCGTGATAAAAACTTGACAAATCTGAAATTCGCCAGACTCCAGTTAGTACAACAGAAATCTTAGTAACTGTCCATAAATAAGTTCGTAGTGGCGGCTTTAGCCGTCCAGACCGCTAAAGCGGTTACTACAAGCCAAAACGGGAAGTTATTTTTAGATGATTACTTAGACACAGTACATACAAAATAATCGAGCAAAAATAATCCAACACGCTGCGGCTTATGTGACTACGGCCGTTTCCTGCCGCAACAACCACATCATCCCTAACCCTGTGATTGCTCCCAATAACAAACCCATTCCGCTTAAAGCAATCCATTCCCGCCCTTCACCACTAAAGAAAACGACTATGCTGAATGCGAGGGTATAGCCCACAACGGTAATGAGCGGCCAAAATGCGGCTGATACACCTTGCCGCTGCAAAAGCCACCATTGCACCAATCCCAAAGACAATCCAAAGGTCAGCCCTATAAACAGCGTTGAAACAACCGCTTCGTTCATATTGAAATCCTGGTTGAAAATCAGGGAAACACCCAAACTCATTGCCAATGCCGCCACCACTACACTGTATCCAATCCAACGCCCTGGTGAAATCCCCAACTTGCGCAACAACAAGCCTGGCCCCAGCGTGCCGCCCAATGCAAACAATGCACCAAACAATGCACCAGCCACTGCCACTCCAATCAGTTCATTGTCGAAGCTCACCGCTTCCGCCGCCTCCCACATCGAACCATATGCAGCCATCCCGAATACGGCCGTACCAATCGCACAACTCAGCAGCCATTTCAAACCAAAACTCCAATCCAAATGTGTTTGTTGCTCGTTCATTGAATTCTCCAAAATCATTATAAATTTCGTGTAAGCTTACACCTAGACTTGTCCTGTTGTCATGGGACGGCCGTCCCGATCCCATCGGGAGTCTTCAATTTGCAAAAAGGAATGAAAAATAGACCGGCTTGCACCGGTCTTTAAGTTTATGGGGTTGTCTTGGTGTTAATAAAGGTTTGGGAGGGGATGACTTCTAGCTCAATATTAAGTGAGCGACCGACTAAATCCTCAACGGCCGTTACCAAATCGCTAAATGGTGGAATATCTCCATGCCCGGCTACGACAATATAAACCGAATCATCGTTAGAACGAACTCCCTCTACCTCAAAGTCACTGTTTGCTGCCCATATTTCTGCCGCTTGCTGGGTTTGAATTTCCGTGCGGGCGTTGCGTGACACCCTTTGCCCAGTTAACAGCAGCGGGATGGCTACCAACAGCACAGCCACGATCACCAATGCAAACGCATTACGGCGTGCCTTGCCCTTCACCTCATTTAAGGCGGCACTGTTTAAACCCAAGATTGCTAAAACTGCGCCACCAGCTAACAAAATTGATAGAAAGTTGGTGATAAAGAGGAGCAATGCACCCATCGCTGAATCCAACTCGGCAGCAGAGATTGAAAGTCCGACCACACACAGGGGAGGAACAAGGGAGATCGAGATAGCCACCCCTGGCAGTGAGTCAGCGATATCATCGCGGCTCAAACAAAAAGCGCCGGCTGCCCCCGAGGCTAATGCCGCCACAAGATCAAGCAGGCGTGGCGAAACACGTGCTACAATTTGTGAATTCCCGCTAAAGTTAATAACACCAGCATACAATACACCTATCAACCAGGAAAGCAAAATGACGGCTACGACTCCGGCCGTAACCAATGAAAGCCTTTGTAGCGCACGGGTCATATTACCCATGATTAAAGCAGCGGCCGTTGCCATAATCGGCGTCATTAGCGGAGCCACGATCATGGCACCAATGACAGTAGCCGTTGAATCACTCATCACACCGACCGTTGCGATGATAGTAGCTAAAATTAGCAGTGCAAAGAAACGTTCTAGATACGGCCGTTGTCTAGCGCCTTCATAAAAAAGTTTGGCTTCAAATTTAGGCACATCTTCCGGCAGAAATCGATTGTCACGCAGGATTTTAGATAATATGTTGTTCATTCGCCTCCATTTTAGTGTGGGCTTTGTGCGTACCCACTTACGACCAGGGATAAATACAGGACAATTTTCCTGATGATATCCTGATTATAATTCTGAAATTTTGGCAATGCGAATAAGACATGCAAAGGTTTTTATTGGCCTAGCGTGTATTCCTAACCTGGATAAACCAGAAAAATCTGCCACGAATTTCACGAATGACACGAATTAAACCAAAATTCGTAAAATTCGTGGCATTCGTGGCAAAATCCCTTATACAAAAAACAAGCGGTTTACTGATAAGGTACTAATTTGACGAAATACGCACTACACATCACCCACCCCTTACGGCACCGTCACCGTAATTTCGTGTGTCATGCCTTTACCATCCAGCGCCACATGGGCGCCGTCGGCAGCTTGTAAACAAAGCGTATGCGTACCAGATGCGAGTTCCACCTCGGCAGAAGTGCTGCCGTCACCAAAATGCAGATGAGTCTCATCTTTGGGGATTGCGCTGCCGGGCGTTACGCACTCCGCGTCAATGATAATATGCAAATGGCCGGCACCATTATGGACTTCTCCCGCCGCCTCAACGGTGAAATTCTTCGCCTGCATGACAACAGGTACCGGTGAGGAAACCGTCGCACCGTCTGCCGGCGTTTGGAAGGAAACTTTAGGTGCGGCGGCGGTACTGGAACAGGAAACCAACAGGAAAGCCAGTAGGAAGAGCGAAACTGGGATGGCGGATACGGCCGTTGTTCTTCTTGTCCCCCACATTAACCCACCCAACAATATCCAGCCAACCCCCAGCGCGGTGACAAACAGATAAAACTCATAATCATTTTGCTGCTGCCACGGAATCCCCAGCGCTTCTTCGAGCAGACCAAACAAAGCGCCCAGACCAATCAGGACGCCCATCACCAATGGCAGCCAATTTAAGCGCGGTAGAATCTGCGCCCGTCGATTTGCAAAGCCCAGCAGTAAAAAGCCGGCAGGCTGCAAATACATACCGACAGCCATAACACCCCAGCCGTATTCATTCTCCAACCAGACCATCATGCTAAAACCGGCAGCCATAGCAAGATTGCCAAGTGCGATTACAATCAAACCGGCCTGTACGCCGTTATGTTTGCCGGCCAGTGCATATAAACCGGCCGTACCCAAGAGTAATAACAGCGGCATTACGGGAGCCGCGCTCCAAATGATGCCTTCATCGATTGATGAAAGTTCACCGACAATAAAAATGATGAGCAGATAAAGTCCGCCCAGAACCGCCGCTAAACCGGCAATACGAATAAAATTGGATTTCATGATTGAACCTCCTCAGGTTGATTTGCGGTGTACTGTACATTCAGGCGCGTCCCTTTGTCATGTGACGGCCGTCCCAATTCCATCGGGAGGCAATGTAAAAAACTGAAAGCGAGGCAGCATAAAAATCCTGGTAAAGTCTGAGAGATTCGGCCATAATCTACAATACTATGCAAACATTTGACAATCAAAACCCGACTATTCGCTGGCTGTTAGAAGGAGATGTTTCTGTCCAATATCAGGGTTACCGTGATCTGCTGAGCGAGGAGCGGCCAGAGTTGCAAGCACGCATCGCGACGGAAGGTTGGGGCGCACGTTTTCTCAGCTATAGACGCCTAGATGGGCATTGGGGACGGGGTTTCTACCAGCCGAAATGGATCTCCAGCCATTACACACTGCTCGATCTCAAACATCTAGGCATTGTTCCAGATCATCCTGCCATCCGCGCCAGTGTGGCACAAATAGCAGCAGAACAGAAAGGACCAGACGGAGGCATCAATCCTTCGCAAACAATCCCAGAGAGTGATGTGTGTGTCAATGGCATGTTTCTAAATTATGCCGCTTATTTCGGCTTGCCGGAAAATGTTCTGCACTCGATAATTGATTTTGTAATCAGTATGCAGATGCCCGACGGGGGTTTCAACTGCCAGATGAATCGTCCGGGCGCAGTCCACAGTTCGCTGCACTCCACTATTTCACTGTTGGAAGGAATTCTCGAATACGCCAAAAACGATTACACCTACCGGCTGGACGAACTGCAAAAAATGGCGAGTGACAGCTGCGAGTTCATATTACAGCATCGTCTGTTCCGTTCCGAC